>JABMRT010000211.1 GCA_013202295.1 Candidatus Zhuqueibacterota bacterium | reverse complement strand
CCTTCATTGGACTGCACATCGAACAGACTGATGTAAATGCGTCGATCCCCGTTTTGCGAATCCACACCGCCATTCGCATTATCGATATACACCACAGGATGCACCACATCCGGCCACCGGACAATTGATCCACGCGAGGCCGGCCCCACCATCTGACCGGATGGCATTTCGAGTGTGATTTCAAAATCAGATCCAGGTGCATACCATCCTTCAAGTAACATATAATCAGGATGATTGATTTGATTTTCAGGAACAGTGAATTGAACTGCGATGGATTCATCGGGAGATTCATTATCAAAATCAATCGAAATATGAATGGATTCATCCCCCTCATTGCCAGCAGCCACAACAATCGACCGGCCCGGATCCCAGAGGAATCCGTCGATTATCCGTTCAAACAGACTCGTGCCATCGTGCGGACCTTGTTGCTTGCCAAGACTCAAATTAATAACAACTGGACGACCCAGTATCTGGGCCTGCTGCAGGGTAAAATCCACACCATCAATCACCTGATCATCCGAGACTTCTCCGTAATCGCTACCCTTGACAATAATAAATTCGGTGAAAGGAGCCATGCCCATATAAGTGGAAGACAGTCCACCATTCCCTCCCGCGATGCCAGCGATATGTGTACCATGTCCCCAGAAATCAAAACTTTGTACAATTCCGGAATTGGATCCGTCCAACTCGGCTTGAATCTGATTCTGAGTGAATAATGTACCATTGCCGAAATTGGAGGGCGGAGATCCGGTTGAAATGGTCTGATCCCAGATCATCAGAATGCGTGTCTGGCCGGTATTCGGATCGATGAAATCCGGATGGTGCCAGTCAATGCCGGAATCATAGATACCGATGATCACACCGGAACCTTTATATGTGCGGCCCAAATCGCCATTGTGAATCCGATCTGCGGAAATCATAGGAAGGCTTTCATCAAGCGTCATCCTGTTTTTTCCGGCCAGGGAGATTTTAAGGATATCTGGATTTACAGCGAGTTCCTCAATCTGAGGACACGTCAATCTCGCAACACCGAAATAATCCTGCACGGGACGCAGCTCAAAATCAAACTGGTGGAAATCAAATCCATCAATTGTTTCGATGAGAATCTTATAGTATTCATCGGACAAGTTATTTACAGTTGTGGCTTTCTCAGCCCAGCGTGTCATAACTTGTTTTCGCAGAGCGGGATCCAGCTTATCATAGGAATCAGCAGGAGTACCGGAAATCGTTATACTATATAGAAGAAAATAAAGGGACAGGGCACTTTTAAGTCGAAATGTCATCGTTTAAAATCCGCCTCTCTCGGATGAAACGTCTGAATCACCTCTTTTAAATACTCACGATCGAGATGCGTATAGATTTGAGTCGTGGAAATGTCTGCATGCCCGAGCATCTCCTGCACAGACCGTAGATCCGCTCCACCCTCAAGCAGATGGGTCGCAAAGGAGTGACGGAAGGTATGCGGGCTGACTGTCTTTACAATTTTGGCCGACTCCACACAGGCTTTCAGAATCTGCCAGACTGCGATGCGCGTGAGCGGTCTGCCGCGAATGCTCAGAAACAGAATGTCACTTCCCTTTCCATACTTGGTCCACATGGGCCGTACGGTCTCACGATAGCGCTCAAGCCAGTCAATCGCGATTTCGCCGACCGGCACAAGCCGCTCCTTTTGTCCCTTTCCGAAAATTCGCACAAATCCCTCAGAGGAAAAGACATCAGATATTTTTACTGAAACCAGCTCCGTCACACGGATACCCGTTGCATAAAGAAATTCTAGCATGGCCCGATCCCGCATGCCTTTGGGTGTGCTTGTATCCGGCTGGTTCAGCACCTGTTCCACTTCATGAATTTCGAGTACAACCGGCAACTTTTGAATTAATTTGGGGAGTTCTATCTTTTCAGTGGGATCTGCCTGAAGTTCTCCCTGCTCAATCATGAACCGATAAAACATACGTATGGTCGTAATATTTCGCGACAAGCTTGATGGCGCCAGCCCCATACCGCTCAAAAGTTGAATGAGCTGGCGGATGACGGCAGTATCGACCTGAGAAATATTGGAGATTTGTTTTTCGGAGAGGAACGACATGAACCGTTTCAGATCACCCTGATAGGCCTCTGCGGTTTTATCAGACAATCCTTTTTCGAGAAGCACATGGTTGATGAATCGCTCAACCAGATCAGAAAACAGATCAGACTGCGGTTTGGAGATAGGGGTTTCTTTGCCGTTCATGTCCAATCGTGGACTCCATGCCATGTCCGGGTAAAATACGGATTGAATCATCCAGAACCATTAACCGGCTTTGTATGGATTCAATGAGTTGTTCAAAAGATGCACCTGGAAAATCGGCTCGCCCTACCGAGTTGCGGAAAATTGTATCGCCTGATATCAGGATGTCATCCACAATAAAACTGACGCTGCCCGGCGTATGCCCGGGGGTATGAATGACACGAAGCTGCGATTCACCCTACGGAAGATTCGCATCATGTTCAAGTAAAATTTCGGGCGGATCGGTTTGAATAGAAATGCCCATGAGCAATGATAAATTTTTCGCAGGGCGGATTAGCATATCCTGATCATCGGCATGGATGCCGACCTCAACTCCTGTTTCGGATCGAAGCGCATGAAGTCCTGCAATATGATCGACATGCCCGTGTGTCAGTAGAATTTTATCCAACTGCCAGTTTCGATGGGCAATCTGTTCGGCCAGCCACTCTCCTTCCGCTGCGGGATCTATAATCACTGCCCGTTCGGAACTTGTATCCGCCACAATATAGCAGTTGGTTTCAAGTGGCCCCAGGCTGAATTGAATGACTTCAACAGATGGCTTCATAAAGTGATCCGGTCAATATAAAAAATAAGGACACGCCAACCGGTGTGTCCTTTAAATGTATAAAATCGTTGTTTAAATCTCAAGACAATCAATAAATTATTTATCCGGCAAAATCGATTCTGCAAGCGAAAGAGCGATTCCGGAAAGCATGACCTCCGGGCCCAGTTGGGTGAAATCACCGGATAAGATTTCTGCATCCACATTGGAATAGAGGGAACATCCAGCCCCTTTTTCAATGATCAATCCCGAAAGTTTTTCACCGCATTCAGCCATAAAAGTCACCTCACCCAACATGTCGCTGGCCACATATCCTGAACAAAAATGAAGCTGCATGTGGGTAGAAGATGTATAAACTGAAATCAAATTCCCTTTACGTTTTCCAATCGGGATATCATTATAGATTTCAAGAGAAAGTTTACGCTTTTCTTCTTTATTTTCCAGCACCAGCCGGCAGCTCTGATCAATATGTCTGAATTCGCTGCCCAACACTTTTGCAATTGTCTGATAATCTTTCTCACTAAATGTGAATGCCATTCCAAACCTCATACTTAAGTTGCATACTCATTAACGTTTACACATTAATTCTGAACAAGTTTCATTTCAGCGCAGAAAAACCATACTGATAAGTTCCATCACCACACCTGATCCAATTGGTACAGCAAAATTATCATCCAGTTTGACAAGGCCCACTTCAAAAAATAATGCCGCGAGCACACCCACAATTGCGATTGGATGATTGGCCTCCGGTACAAAATGGATCAGAATTAATCCTGACAGGAGGAATGCCAGCGATCCTTCAATCGACCGATCTGCCTTATAATGATGTTTACCCCAAAATCGACCTACCAGTGCACCGAGCGCATCTGACACAAGCATAAAAAACAAAACCAACAAAGCAATCCATTTTTCAAAAACTAAAATGGCCAAGAATGCGCTTATAAACATAGTGGTGGCACCTGTTAGATTTCTTTTTTCTCGAGGACGCATCAGGTTGCCCAACATGGATTCAAAGATTTTTTCAAAAAACGGCCAGAACGTGCGTAACACCTCAATCACAAGCGCAAGCACCACAATGACGCCAAGGGGGATGAGGATTTGTTTCTTTGGAAGGATCATATATCCCAGAGGAATCCATAGAGAAGTCACATGAATGCTCTTGCGAACGAGTTCATCTTGCAGGCTGAGATCCTGTGAGATCATCGGGTCTCATCCTGAACTGTCTCAGCCACAGTTCGAATCGTTCGAAGCGCCGAAGCCGGATCAGGTTCTCCGAAAATGGCCGATCCCGCAATCAATCCGTCAGCACCGGCCCAGACAACCTTGGGCGCAGTTTCAACATTGATGCCACCATCTACATCGATATGTGGTGGATTTGGCCAATCTGAAGTGGAACTGCGAATGAATTTAATGTGATTAACCGGTTCAGGCATGAACTCCTGCCCGCCGAATCCGGGATGCACGGTCATGATCAGAAAATGTTCAAAATGTTTAAACAGGGGTGCGAGTGGTTCGATATCTTCATCAGGATTGATTGCCAATCCAGGCTGCAAGCCCAGTTGTCGAATTTGCGTTGCCAGATCCACTGGATCACGATCTGCATTGGGATGTACATAAATGCCATTCACACCCGCTTTATGAAATTCCGGAATATATCGGCCTGGCTCTTCAATCATCAAATGAGCCCAGAATGGCAGCGTGGTGATTTTACGCAGCCATTGGATGACAATGGGCCCGAATGTCAGATTGGGCACAAAATGTCCATCCATCACATCCAGATGAATGCCATCTGCTCCGGCCCTTTCAACACTTTTCAACTGCTCCTTCAAACAGGCAAAATCAGCCGATAATATCGACGGATAGATTGCTACTCTTCCCAAATCGGGTCCTCCCTCAACTGACTGACAATCAGATCCACAGGATCGTTTTGTTCGGCTTCTTCTCCGGCTTGAAGCGACTGACTGAGCACAGTCTCTGGCACAAACTGACTGGTTGGTTCATAATCAACCTGGCCCATCTTCAATCCGGCCTTTCTGATCAATGTTTTGGCTTCATCCAGACTTTTACCAAGCAAATCAGGCACAAGAAAACGGCTCGGCAACGATCCGATACTGACTGTGATGTCAACCAGGGTTTTTTCTGCCAGAGTATCATTGGGTGCCACGCTTTGATCAGAAACCGCGTTCTCAGGGAAATAGTCAGAGTATTCATAAAAAACCTCTCCGAGTTGGAGACCGGCCTGTTTCAGTATAAATTCAGCATTCAGTTCAGAATTGCCAGTCACACGCGGCACGAGCACAAATTTCTCTCCCGCGCACAATGTTAAATAAATACGTCTGCCTTTTTTAACGCGAGAATATGCCGTGGGATTTTGATAGAGCACAGTGCCGGCGGCCCAAAGCGGATTAAACCGTACTTCCTGCTCTTTGATTACTGTAAACCCACTTGTTTCAAGGATTTCTTTTGCATCCTCGAAGGATCGCTCTGTCACATCCGGCAATTCAATTTCAGAGCCATGCTTTGTATAAAGCGGCATCACAATCTGATCCATCAGCATTGCCAAAACAATGATCAGCAGAATAGATGCAAAGATCCCCTTGATCATCGATAGTTTTCGGATGAACCAATTCTGACTTTCAGACATATTTCTTACCTCATTTTTCTCATTCTCACCGCGAAGCTTCCATCCAAACCATGGTCATCGGGCCAGGTTTCGATGAAGCCCAACTCAGACACGACGGTGTCGGAAACCAATGAATTCGCGGGTTCTATCTTAAATTCTTGATATTCGGATAAAAACCATTCCATCATATCATGATTCTCTTCCTGACAAACGGTACAGGTACTATAAACGAGCACACCACCGGGATTTAAAACAGATCCGGCTTCTTCTAGCAGGGCGCGTTGTAATGAAACCAATTTGGGGATTTCGGTGGGCTTCATCCGCCATCTCAACTCCACCCTCCGCCGAATAACTCCCATACCGGAACAGGGTACGTCAAGAAGGATTTTATCTGCCTGCTGGATTGGCAAAGCCCTTGAATCAGCTGTGAGTGGAAAAACATGTTGAATCCCTAATCGCTGCACTCCCTCTCGTAATTTTCTCATACGGCTGACATGCCTATCCAAAGCAAAGATATGGGCTTGATCTCCTGAAAGCTCAGCCATGTGACTGCTTTTTCCGCCAGGCGCGGCAGCTACATCCAGAATCAATTCATTGGATTTGGGATCCACAAGTCGTGCCACGAGTGAAGCACTGCCATCCTGAATGGAGATAAGTCCCTGATCCAAAAGTTGTCTGATGTACGGGCTGAGTTTTTGCACTGTCAGCCAATCAGGAACAGAGTCTGATACTTGAAAATCGATTCCCTGATCCCCAAGTTGGGCAGTCACCGATTCAAGATCTGTTTTGAGTGAATTGATCCGAATCCCGATGGGAGGCCGCTGATTATTGGCTTCGCATAATCGGACGGTTCTCTCAAATCCCAGGTCACGAAGCCAGCGTTCAATCAGCCAGACCGGATGCGACATCCAGCCCGCGATCTCTTCAGCTGAGTCAGTTTCTGAAAGCGTGTGATGAAACGATTTCCTGTCTCTTAAATAAGTCCGTAACATCCCGTTGACTACATTGCCCCATTTCGGATTTGCGGATAGTTTGGCCATGCGCACGCTTTCATTCACAGCCGCGTGCGAAGGCACCCTGTCGAGAAAATGGAGCTGGTACAATCCCAGACGAAGAATCTGTTGAATCGAATCTGGAATGGATTCAACCTTGCCATGATACAGCCGGCTTAAAATCCAGTCCAACCGGCCTTGCCACCTTAATGACCCATATACCAGTTCGGTTGTCAAAGAACGATCTTGCTCGGAGAGTGGAAATCGAAAGAGTACGGTTTCAAGTACTCGATCTGCGTACCCGCTGGTTTGATTGACCCGTGTCAGGATTTTAAGAGCCAGGTCCCTCGGTCCGGCAGTTCCCTTCGCTGAATTGGATTTCATGCTGAAATGAACCAATCTCCTTTTTGAAGCAATGTCCCTCGCAAGAATGCCGCCGCATTTAACCGTTTCTTTCCTTCCAATTGCAGTTCATGGACTTTAAGCTGCCCCGATCCGCATTGGACAAGAATTCCCGAAGAATCTGCTTGAAGTACCGCACCTGTTTCAGTTTTCGATTGCATATCGGAATCCGCAGGTTCTGCCCTGAAAATTTTAATCCGGCGATCATTCAATGCCGTAAATGCTCCGGGAATCGGCGACAAGGCCCTGACCTGATTATGGATCTTTTCGCTGGAATTGTTCCAGTCAATCCTGCAATGCGCCTGTGTGATTTTCGGTGCTGGCGTGACATCTCCTTGCTGAGATTGAGGATCCAATGTCCCCTGTTCAAGGCGATCCATGGTCTTTAGAAGGAGATCTGCGCCCTTTTCGGAAAGTTTGTCATGCAGACTTTCCAAATTATCATTGGATAGAATGGGAATGCGTTTCTGCATCAGAATATCCCCGGTATCCACTTTCCGATCAATTAGGAATGTGGTCACACCTGTTTCCTGTTCCCCATTCATGATCGCCCATTGTATGGGCGCGGCTCCCCGATATTTAGGCAAGAGAGATGTGTGTAGATTAATCGTGCCTCGTTTTGGGATTCCGAATACCTCCACCGGTAAAATGCGAAAGGCCACAACCGCATAGCAGTCCGCTTGCCATTTCTTCAAAGCGGAAAGAAAATCCGGTTGCTTCAGTTGTTCCGGCTGGAGAATTGGAATGTCCAATTCTAGCGCAGCCTGTTTAACTGCTGAAGGGCGTTCCTTTAATCCGCGTCCAGCCGGTTTATCAGGCACGGTAACCACACCGACAACTGAATGACTGCTCTGCGCGAGCCTCTTCAGACTCGGCACAGCGAATTCAGGCGTACCCATGAACACAAGACGCACAATCCGTCCTATTCTGCCTTTTTCTTGATCACCTGTGCAACCGCAGCTCGGGACATTTCAACCTTGACATTTTCTGCAATTTTGACCAGGATTGTACTTTCTTTCTCCTTAATCCCTGCGATTGTGCCCACGAGACCACCGGTTGAAATGATCTTATCTCCCTTTTCAAGAGCTTCAAGCAAGGCACGATGCTCCTTTTGTTTCTTGGCTTGAGGCCTGAGAAGTAGAAAATACATAATCGCAATGATCGCGATCAAGGGTAAAAAATTCATTAAAGGATTGGATTGCTGAGCACCGCCTGCCCCTGAAGCGCCCATAAAATAGATAATGTGATTCAAGTTTACCTCCTTTGTTGTTCAATCCACTGGATTGATTGGTTCATTTATAATATACGACTTGTAAAAGGACTTTTTCCAGTCCGAAAATGTATTCGCGTCAATTTCTTTCTGGATCGTACGAATGAGTTCCATGTAAAAATGCAGATTATGTATTGTAGCCAACCGAAGACCGAGCACCTCTCCGGCTTTGAACAAGTGTCTGAGATAAGCCCTGGAAAAATTCTGACAGGTATAACAGCCGCATTCCGTGTCAATCGGATTGAAGTCCCGCTCATACTGTTTGTTCTT
Source organism: Candidatus Zhuqueibacterota bacterium (assembly GCA_013202295.1). GTDB lineage: Bacteria > Zhuqueibacterota > QNDG01 > QNDG01 > JABMRT01 > JABMRT01. The sequence goes on along the minus strand of JABMRT010000211.1, from coordinate 3,150 downwards.
GATTATAATCCGCCCCTGCCAGGTAAACAGTGTGGCATTGCGTCCGTTGCGCGTGGGGATCACACAGTCAAACATATCCACGCCCATGGAGATGGCTTCAACCAGATCTTCCGGTTTGCCTACACCCATCAAGTATCGGGGTTTGTCCACGGGCATGCGATCTGTGCAAAACTCGGTCAATCCATAGAGGATCTCTTTGGGTTCACCCACAGCAAGACCGCCAATCGCGTATCCGGGAAAATCCATGTCGATCAGCTGATCAGCGCTCTCTTTGCGCAAGGATTCATAGGATGCACCCTGAATAATTGCAAACAGGGTTTGATCCAGACCATGAGGGGATGTGCTCTCTTTATAATAGTCCAGGCTGCGCTTCGCCCATCGAATCGTATGCTCATGCGCTTTCTGCGCTTCTTCGAAAGTACACGGATAGGGCGCGCACACATCCAGCACCATCATGATATCCGAACCCAGATTGCGCTGAATATCAATCACGCTTTCAGGAGTAAAGGTTCGGTATGAGCCATCAATGTGGGATTGAAAATTCACGCCATCGTCATGGATCTTGCGAAGCTCAGCCAAACTGAACACCTGATATCCCCCACTGTCCGTGAGAATGGGATGTGTCCAGTTCATGAATCGGTGGAGTCCGCCAGCCTCACGGATGACAGAGTCTCCTGGGCGTAGGAACAGGTGATATGTATTTCCGAGAATGATCTCCGCGCCTAGGGTTTCCAGCTCCTGCGGAGTCACGGTTTTCACTGTGGCCTGCGTGCCCACAGGCATGAAAATTGGAGTCTGAACAGTGCCGTGTGCAAGCTCGAGTACTCCGGTGCGTGCCTTGGATTGGGAATCGGTTTTTCGTATCTGAAACTTCAAATGCGCGATCCCCTGAAATTTGAGCTGTTGGATAATTGGTCCACAGCGTTTTGGACAGTGGACGCAGAAAGCAGATTCAACTTATCAGGACGTTTGATTCCCTTCGCGGTATCCACGGGGAGAATGACCGAATCGAATCCAAGGCGTGAAACTTCGCTGATCCGCTGCGCGGACTGGGTCACACTGCGTACTTCACCGGACAATCCAATTTCCCCGAATACTGCTGTTTTGGGAGGCAGCACCTGTTCTTTCAGACTGGATACAATCGCCAGGGCCACTGCCAAATCCACACCCGGATCAATCAGACGTAAACCGCCCGCTGCATTGATGAAGACATCCTGCGTACCGAAATGAAGGCCAAGCCGTTTTTCAAGCACTGCAAGGAGCATGGCCAGACGCCGGGCGTCAAATCCGGTGGCATTGCGCTGCGGCGTGCCGTAACTGCTTGGCGTGACCAGCGCCTGAATCTCGACCAGTAAAGGCCGCGTGCCTTCAAGACTTACCGCAATGCAAGTCCCGGATGCAGTGTGGGCCTGATTGCCAATCAAATGCGCGGAGGGATTCTTGACCTCTGTAACTCCTTTGCTGCCCATTTCAAAAATACCCACTTCATTGGTCGAACCGAATCGATTTTTTGCCGTACGCAGCAATCGATACACATGCTGATCGTCTCCTTCAAAAAGGAGAAGACAATCGACCAGATGTTCAAGCACACGCGGACCGGCCAGACTACCGTCTTTGGTCACCTGCCCTACAAGAAACATCGGGATCTGCTTATCCTTGGCCAGCTTGGTCAAGGTGTGTCCGCAATAACGTACCTGCCCGATATGACCGGGCAAGCTTTCGAAGTCGGAGGAAAAGACGGTTTGGATCGAATCCATGACCACAAATCCGGGCTGTGTTGCTTCAATCACGCCGGTGATAATTTCAAGACTTGATTCGGATAATATTTTTAGAGTTGGAGCGGACATTTCAAGCCGTTCTGCTCTCAACTTGATTTGGGAGAGGGACTCCTCACCGGAAATATAGAGGACATTTAAACCTTTGCTCGCCAGCATCCCTGAAACCTGCAAAAGTAAAGTGGATTTTCCGATTCCCGGAGGACCGCCGATGAGTACCACACCACCCTTCACCAGTCCCCCGCCGAGTACGCGGTCCAGCTCTTTATATCCAGATGAGATCCGGGGTTCCTGATCCACAGGAAGTTCATCCAACCCCAATAGTTTCACGGTTTGCATTGCTAAGGTAGTACGCCTCTTCGCATTCTTCGCTGGAATGATCTCTTCCACAAGGGTGTTCCATGCGCCACAGTCCGGACATTTACCCATCCATCGGGGAGAAGCATACCCGCAGGTCTGACAGATATAGGATGATTTTACTTTGGCAGCCATTTAGGATATCCTGCGATTTATACTTAAACTCTCTGTGAATTCCCGCACATGGGGATGATCGCTCGTTTGAAAAGTTTCGGGAGATCCGCTGAAAATAACCTGACCCTCATGAATCATCGCGATCTGATCTCCGATCTGGAATGCGCTGTGCATGTCATGTGTCACAACAATGGCCGTGATCTTGAGTTGATGCTGTGTATCCAGAATCAACTGGTTGATCGCGTCTGATGTGATTGGATCAAGACCTGTGGTCGGCTCATCAAACAGCACGTATTTGGGATCCATGATGAGTGCGCGGGCCAGTCCTACCCGCTTTTTCATCCCGCCGGATAACTCTGCGGGTTTCTTTTTTTCCGCTCCTTCTAGCCCAACAAGCGCCAGTTTTTCACATACCCGTTCGTTAATTTCTGAATCGGCCAGCTCTGTGTGCTCACGCAGAGCCAGTCCAATATTCTCTTCAACAGACATGGAATCAAACAGTGCGGCACTCTGAAATAACATACCGAATTGTTTCCGAATTTCAAATAGTTGATTTCTGTTCATTCGGGTGATTTCCTGGTCGTTCACACGAATCGATCCGGAATCAGGCAGAATCAATCCGATGATAGACCGGAGCAGAACGGTTTTTCCGCAGCCGCTTCCTCCGGCAATGACCATAATGTGGCCCTCCGGGATCATTAAATTTACATCCCGCAGAACCGGTTTGCCATCGAATTGTTTTTTTAGATGCCTGATTTCGATCATAACTTAAAAAGGATTCCAGGTCATTACGTGTGGTACTGGATCAACATTAAAAAACGATTTAGCCACTGAATTTCACGGATAAACACAGATATAACAAATAAAATGATTGAACTAAAGATATATATCGGTTGCTTTAAAT
>JABMRT010000210.1 GCA_013202295.1 Candidatus Zhuqueibacterota bacterium | reverse complement strand
GGAAGCTGGGGGATGGGCACACCTGTGGAGAGCGAGTTTGCGGTGAATTTATCCGTCGAGAAAAAACAACCCAAAGAATTTGCGCTATTACAAATGCGGCCAATGGTGTTGAACCGTGAACTTGAAGTGTTGAATATCGGAGAATTTGATCCCAAGAACCTGATCTGTTTTACACGCCAAATCATGGGAAATGGTGAGATCAATGATATCTACGATATTGTTGTGGTGGATCGTGAAAAATTCGATCGGGGTAAGAGTACGGAAGTCACTCAGGAAATTAAATATTTAAATCAAAAACTGCTCACAGAAGGGCGTCGGTATATCCTGATAGGTGTTGGTAGGTGGGGTAGTCTGGATCCCTGGCTTGGGATCCCGGTAAACTGGTCCCACATTTCAAACGCGCGAGCTATTGTTGAAGCGGATTTTAAAGATTTTACAGTTATGCCATCCCAGGGATCTCATTTCTTTCAGAATTTAAACTCATTTCTCGTTGGATATTTTACGGTACGTTCCAATCCAAAAGAAAGTTTTGTGGATTGGGATTGGCTATTGGCACAAGATCCTTATGAAGAAAAAACCTATACAAAATTACTGCGTTTCAAAAAGCCTGTTGTAGTCAAAATGAGCGGTCATCAAAATATGGGAGTCATCTTTAAACCGGAGAACTCAGTTGGATAATCATGATGACAGAGTGCTTGAGAAGTGTCCGCATTGCGGTCGCAGTCTGAGTCCATGGGAGCAGGTTTTGCTTAGCGTGGATCGCGCATTGATGTGCAAAGGGTGTTGGTACCGCATTCTGCTGGATGCATTTAAAGATCCTGCACCGAAAAAAAACAAATCATCAGAATCTGAGGAAGACCAATGATAGAATCATTTAATTCTTTTGAAGTGGCTCAAAGACAAATACAACAAGCAGCAGAAATTCTAGACTTAAATGAAGCCACGCGCGATCTATTAATCTGGCCACAGCGGGAATTCAAATTTACGATTCCTGTGAAAATGGATAACGGCATTGTCCGTATTTTTCATGGTTGGCGTATTCAATATAATACGGCGCGTGGTCCGGCCAAAGGGGGCATACGATTTTATCCGGATGAACATGTAGATACGATTCGCGCACTTGCCTGCTGGATGACCTGTAAAACAGCATTGCTTAACCTGCCTTTGGGCGGGGGAAAAGGTGGAATCGCCTGCAATCCTCGCGAGATGTCAGAACGTGAACTTGAGAGTTTGTCCCGTGGTTACATCCGTGCAACGGCGCCGTATCTGGGTGTGGATAAAGATATTCCCGCACCTGACATGTATACCAATCCGCAAATTATGGCCTGGATGATGGATGAATTTGAAATGATTTCCCAGAGACATCATCCGGGAATGATCACGGATAAACCGCTTCAAATTGGGGGCACCGAGGGCCGCAGGGACGCAACTGCCCGGGGCGGTGTGATTTCAGTACGTGAGGCTTGTCATGCATTAAATCTTGATCCCACTGGCTCTTACGCGATTCAAGGATTTGGCAACGCTGGCCAACGCGCGGCATTACTTCATCAGGAACTTCTGGGTGGCGGGAAACTGGTTGGCGTGTGTGATTCACGCGGCGGAATTTACAATCCCGATGGATTTGATGTGAAAGAGCTGGTTACTTATAAGCTGACTAAAGGTGCGGTGAGTGGATTCCCGGGAGGGAAAGCCATCGATCGAGATGCAGTTCTAGAAATGGATGTGGATGTGCTCTATCCTTCTGCGATGGAAAATGCCATTACCTCACAAAACGCTCCAAACATTAAAGGCAAAGTGATTTGTGAACTCGCGAATGGTCCTACTACTCCGGAAGCAGATAAAATCTTGAATACAAATGGAATTCATGTGATTCCCGATATACTTGCGAGCGCGGGTGGGGTTACAGTCTCATATTTTGAGATGGTTCAGGATAAGTACTCCTATTTCTGGGAAGAGCAAGAGGTCCATAATCAACTGGATAAAAAGATTACAAAAGCCTATCAAACAGTGACTGAGGCCATTAGAGAGAAAAAAGTACATTCACGGATGGCTGCGACCGTGGTTAGTGTGGCCCGTGTCGCCGAAGCATGTGAATTGAGAGGATGGGTTTAAAACATTCCTTCTCACAGTTGCCGGATGTAATCTAGATAGATTTCCTTTGTATTTAAATTTTCAATCATCCTGTGTAAATTCTTACATCTGTGAGATAATATTCGAAATCATAGGAATATTCCCGCAATAATCCCAATGAATCGCTTGCTTTTGTTGGATCGTCAGGATATATTCCAAATAGTCGTGAATATCCAAAATCTTTGAGGTGCTGTCATGAACGCGTCCATGCAGGAACTGGTAGCTGGAGTTAAAGAGAAGAATTCAGGCCAACCTGAATTTCTCCAGGCAGTTGAAGAAGTTGCAGCCTCAGTTGAGCTGGTTTATGAACAGTATCCTGAATATCGAAGCGCCAAGGTATTTGAGCGGATGATTGAACCGGAGCGGGTTATTATGTTTCGTGTACCCTGGATGGATGATCAGGGGGAGATTCATATCAATCGGGGATTCCGTATCGAGATGAGCAGTGCGCTGGGTCCATATAAAGGGGGATTGCGGTTTCACCCCTCTGTAAATTTAAGCATTCTGAAATTTCTCGCCTTTGAACAGGTTTTAAAAAACAGCCTTACCTCTTTGTCCATTGGTGGTGGAAAAGGCGGATCGGATTTCAATCCAAAGGGCAAGAGCGACAATGAGATCATGCGATTTTGCCAGAGTTTCATGAACGAGCTTTTCCGTTATATCGGGCCGAATACGGATGTGCCGGCCGGGGATATTGGTGTGGGGGGGCGTGAGATCGGGTATCTGTTCGGGCAGTATAAAAAGTTGAAGAACGAATTCACCGGCGTCTTGACAGGAAAAGGGCTCTCATGGGGCGGCAGTCTGATCCGACCTGAAGCGACAGGATTTGGCGTGGTGTACTTTGTAACGGAACTTCTCGCAACACGACAAGAATCGCTTGAGGGCAAACGGGTCGCGCTCAGTGGTTTTGGCAATGTGGCTTGGGGTGCAGCTTTAAAGTTAAGTGAGTTGGGGGCCAAAGTGATTACACTTTCCGGTCCGGATGGTTATATCATTGATGAGGAAGGTGTATCCGGTGATAAAATCGATTTCATGCGAACGCTCAGAATGAGCAATGAGGATGTGGTCGCACCGTATGTCCACAAATTCTCTGAAGCGAAATTTGTCTCTGGCAAACACCCCTGGGAAGTGCAATGCGATATCGCCATTCCCTGTGCTACGGAGAATGAACTTAATGAGCAGGATGCCGAACTTCTTGTCCAAAATAAATGTATTTGTGTGTGTGAGGCTGCGAACATGCCCTGCACACCGCAGGCTGTTGAAATTATCCAAAACGCCGGATTGCTTTACGGACCATCCAAAGCGGCGAATGCGGGGGGCGTTGCGGTATCGGGTCTTGAGATGTCTCAAAACGCAATGAAACTCATGTGGTCCCGTGAAGAAGTAGACAAACGTCTGCATGAGATCATGAAGGCCATTCACCAGCTCTGCGTGAAACATGGACAGAAAAAAGATGGCACTGTAGATTATCTGCAAGGCGCCAATATTGCGGGTTTCCTGCGCGTGGCGGATGCGATGATCGATCAGGGTTTGGTCTGATCAACCATCCACCTGTTAAAATAATAGCATTCCGTTCTGTTATTTCTTATTTTGTGTGATATTACAGATCTAACTGAGATTATTAAGAACGGAATTCCCCATGCGTCCCATTGAAAAACGTGTTATCGCGATCACCTGTCTCGGCCATGCGTTAAGTCATGTCTACATCCTTGTATTTGCCACCGCACTCATGGTGCTTCAGAAGGAATTTCATATTTCTCTGACGCAGATTACTCGCATTGGCACGTTAAGTTATCTGGTCTATGGATTGGGCGCTTTTCCGGCGGGGATTTTGGCCGCGCGCACAAATGCCAAATTTACCATGCAATTGTTTTTCCTGTTAAGCAGTATCGCGGCCATCCTCATTGGACTAACACACTCCCTGTCCGTTTTCACAGCATCTATCATCCTTCTCGGTCTGGTGGGCAGTCTGTACCATGTCTCCGGTCTCACTATAATCACACAAGTGATTGAGAAACGGGGAAAGGCGTTGGGTATTCACGGTGTCGCGGGCAGCGCGGGTATTGCTTTAACTCCAATTTTAACCGGACTCATCATCTCCGGATTCGGATGGCGCGAAGTCTATCTTCTCCTGGCAATTCCGGGATTAACCGGATTTTTCTTTCTCCTGTTTGACCGCACCATCCCGCACGCCCATGTGCAGATGCGGAAATCATCCCAGTCTGAAAACAGGAAGGGGCTTCCATTTAAAGTCATTCTCATTGCGGCATTGGTTATGTCTGTCAACGGATTGATTTATCGCGGTTTTATGACCATGCTTCCCACATATATTGGTGAGAACGTGACACTTGGGGGATTCTCAGCTGTGTTAACCGGCGGTCTTTTTGCCACAATCATCCTCTCTATCGGTATGATAGGTCAGTTTGTTGGTGGACATCTGTCCGACAGATTCCCCATGATACGGCTCTATTTGATCACGATCGCGATTACATTGCCCTTTATGTTGTTGATCAGTGCCACGCATAATATTCTGCTCATTCTTGTTGCGCTGTTGTTCGCATTGTTTCATTTTCCCCAGCAGCCTATTGAAAACCATCTGATCGCACACATTATTCCTCATCGATTCGTCAGCTGGGCCTATGGCATTAAATTTACCCTGACCTTCGGAGTCGGTTCTTTCGCAGCCGGACTGGCCGGCATCATTGCTGATAAATGGAGCCTCTCCACAGTATTTTTGTTTCTGGGCGGATTAATCGTTATTTCCGCTTTACTTCTCGCGATTCTGGTTCCGAGAGAAAAAGAAATCCTCGACTGAAATAAATTGAGGTGCAGGCATGGATGATCCAAAAATCCCGGATAAACAGAATTCAGATTCTGAGTTGTCCGCATCCACACCCTACTGGATTACACATGGATATGAGACGCGTTTTCAGGGATTTCAGAATCTCATGCATCATCGCATCCGCGATATCCTTCTTGTTTCAAGTCTTTATGATCTGACTGTTTTCGAAGAAGACGGACAACTTTACGAGCAGATTCGTGATAAATATCATGGCATGAATTTGACCCACGCGCCTGAACTGACCCGAGTTTCCAATGGGGAAGAAGCGATTGCTTTGCTTCACTCCGGGCAGCGATTCGATTTGATTCTCACCACACTACATATTGAAGACATGCGTCCTGCAGACTTTGCGGCTGCCGTTCGTGAATCAGGATTCAAGATCCCCATTGCCATGCTGGCGTTTGATAATCTTGAGCTGTCTGAAATGATCCTGCATCAGGAAGACGCGCTTTTTGACGGCACCTTCATCTGGCAGGGTGATTTCCGATTGATCCTCGCGATCATCAAATATTTCGAGGATCGGTTGAATTTGGAGCATGATACCAATCTGGTCGGTGTGCAGTCCATCCTTTTAATCGAAGATAATATACTTTATTATTCATCACTTCTGCCCATGCTGTACGTTGAAATCATGAATCAGGCGCAACGCCTGATCGAAGAGGGTGTGAATCTGTCGCACCGGCGGCTGCGGATGCGGGCCCGGCCTAAAATCATCCTGTGTACAAATTATGAAGAGGCCTGGTCATTTTTCGAGGCATACAGCGAGACCGTGCTGGGTGTGATTTCCGATATTGATTTTCCAAAAGAGGGGAAGCTGTGCAAAGGCGCAGGTCTGGATTTCGCTCGTGCAGTGAAACGGCGATTCACTGATATCCCGATACTGCTGCAATCCAAAAATCCAGCACACGCCAAAGAGGCCGTACAGCTTGGCGGCTCTTTCCTGCTCAAGGATTTGCCCACCATGCTTCAGCAATTGCATGAATTCATGCTCGACCAATTGAGTTTTGGAGATTTTATCTTTCATTCGCCCGATGGCCGCGAAGTGGGGAAGGCCTCGGATTTAATTTCTTTAGAGAAAGAGCTGGAGAGCATTCCGGAGGATTGTCTCATTTATCATGCGTCCCGAAACCATTTTTCAAACTGGCTGAAGGCACGGACCGAGTTCTGGCTCGCCCATGAACTCCGGCCCAGAAAGCTTTCCGATTTTTCATCCATCGAAGATATGCGGCAGGATTTGATTCACACGCTGCGAGAGTACCGGCAGATCCGTCAGCGTGGATTTATCACCGATTTTGAACAGGATCTGTTCGATCCGAAATGCAGTTTATCCCGGATTGGAAGCGGGTCACTAGGCGGTAAGGCGCGTGGATTGAGTTTCATCAACACACTCATCAATAATGCCAATTTTCAAAAACAATTTAAAAATATTCACATCACCATCCCATCCGCTGTCATTCTGGGCACGGATATTTTTGATCATTTTTTAAATGAGAATAATCTGCGCGACTTTGCGTTGAACACCATGGATGATGAGAAGATCCTCAACCGTTTTTCCAAAGCCAAGAAATTTCCGGATGAGGTGATGGCAGATCTGGCCGGCTTTCTCGATCTTGTGAATACGCCCCTTGCCATACGTTCCTCCAGCTTGCTTGAGGATTCCCATGTCTATCCTTTCGCGGGCGTGTATCGCACCTTCATGCTGCCGAATGCGCATCCCGATCCGTTTGTTCGCCTTCTCGAACTCGTCAAGACCATAAAAAAGGTCTATGCCTCTACTTTCCTGAAATCTGCGAAAAAATACATGAAGGCCACGGCATATCGGCTTGAAGAAGAGAAGATGGCTGTCGTCATCCAGAAAATGGTCGGATTCACACATGAGAATCGTTTTTATCCGACGTTCTCCGGTGTGGCGAAATCACATAATTTTTATCCGATGCATCCCCAGACCTATGCCGACGGGATTGTGCAGGCGGCCCTGGGTCTGGGTAAAACTGTGGTTGAGGGAGGGGCGTCGGTGCGGTTCTGTCCGAAATATCCCCGTCATTTCAATCAGTTTGCTACAGCGAAAGAGGCGATTGCCAGTGCCCAGCGGTCGTTCTACGCGCTTGATCTCAAAACTCCGGATGAAACCAAACCCAGTGAGGATGATCACAGTCTCAAGTCTTTTGATCTTGATGTCGCAGAAAGAGACGGTGAACTCTCATGGCTAGCCTCTACGTATCTTCCGGAGAATGATCGGATTACAGACGGAACCAGCAGAGAGGGATTGCGCCTGATTACATTTGCACCGCTTTTGAAACATGCCGAGTTTCCTATCCATGAGATCCTCGTTCAGCTTCTGGAGATCAGCAGCCGGGGCATGGGTACGCCGGTTGAGATTGAATTCGCGGTGAACCTAAGTCCAAATTCCAACGAACCCAGTGAATTCGCGGTACTGCAGGTGCGGCCCGTGGTGATGAACCGGGTGCTTGAGAGTATGCAGATTGAGCAAATCGAGCGCGATCAACTGATCTGTCAGAGTACGCAGGTGCTGGGCAACAAGATTATTGAGAATATCCATCATATCGTGTTGGTTGATCGGGACCGGTTTGACCGCTCCAAGAGCAAGGAGACGGCGATAGAAATCAGTGAGCTCAATGCCCGACTGATCGAGGAGGAGTGTCCCTATCTTCTTGTGGGTGTGGGGCGGTGGGGTAGCCTTGATCCCTGGCTGGGGATTCCCGTGACCTGGGAACAGATCGCCGGGGCGCAGGTGATCATTGAAGCGGGATTCAAAGACATGTCCGTAGAACCTTCACAAGGATCGCATTTCTTCCAGAATTTGAACAGCTTTCAGATCGGTTATCTGACGATCAAGTCCACTGACACCGAAAATTTTGTGGATTGGGACTGGCTGCTTCAACAAGAGCCACTTGTTCAAAACACTTATACGAAACTACTTCGATTTGAGAATCCCATCACAATCAAAATGAGCGCGCATCAGAATCGCGGTATTGTTATGAAGCCGAACATCTCTCCTTCACGAAATGCATAACAGGGAAACCCTTGCCATTGCCGAGTAAGCGGGGATCCGATTTTGCATAGAAAGATATTACGGTGATGGGGCTTCCTGATCAATCAAATGAAAACCGGTATCGGCGTGAATGTCACTTATCTACTTCTCAAATTGTATCTTCCCGATCACTGACGTTAAATCATCCTCCTGCGGTTGATCGGATGAAAACGCGTCCACTGCCTGATGAAGTTGCTCGTGGATTTCGCTGGTTGTCCTGCGGCTGTTTTCTTTAACTACCTCTAACGCTCGCTCAAGCCCGAATTCATTTTCCTCTAAATCATGCGCTTCCACAATGCCATCGGTCAGCAAGACAAAATAATCGCCGGATTTCAGATTAATGCGGTGACTTTTTTCATATTTATAATCTGGAAGAAATCCCAGTGGGATACCCGTACTTTCCATCACCTGTTTGGTCTTTCCGGATTGATCGAGTAAATATCCAGGAAGGTGACCGGCACTGGCATAATCCATACGCTTGTTCCGCATGTCAATGCGAATCAGCACCAGGGTGACAAAATGGGTTTCCCTGAGATCCTTGGCCAGTTCATGATTGAGGCAGGTCAGCAAAATCCCCGGATCGGTATCATGTTTCATGAACGCATGTAAATAGGCCCGTGTCTGCGTCATGATCATGGCTGATCCGATACCATGCCCGCTGACATCCCCGATGACAATGCCGTAAGTATCTTTATCCATGGGGATGATATCATAATAATCCCCATTCGTTTCAGCTGCGGGAATCGTCGATCCTGAAACCTCGAGACCCGGAATGGAAATCTCCCGATTGTATAACTGGCTCTGAACATCCCTCGCAATCTTGATCTGCAGATCCTGCTCCTGCTGTTCTCTTTGTTTTGTAATATCCCTCAACACCGAAACAAAATGGTTGATCTCCCCCTTCTCATCCTTCATGGGTGTGATGGTTTGTTCGCTCCAGTAAAGATCACCTGTCTTTTTCTTGTTGATAATCATGCCCTTATATGGGTGACCTCCCGAGATGGTTTCCCATATCTCATGATAAAATGACGGTGAATGTTTTCCCGATTTCAACAAAGATGCGGTTTGACCGATCATTTCTTCTTTTAAATAGCCTGTGGTCGTCTCAAACGCTGGATTCACATATTCAATCAGGCCGTTCTTGTCTGTAATAATCACACTGTCCGCAGTTTGTTCGACTGCGTTTGAAAGCTTTCGCAATTCCCGCTCATTCGCCTTTCGATGTGTCACATCCTCTGTGTGGACAAGCACCATATCAGGCGGCACGTGCACAAAATGCGCGATCAGATCTCTCTCTTCTCCCGTGGCTTGCAAGGGAAATGACATCTCCTTTGAAAATGATCCATTGTGACTTTCGATACATTGGTGAAAATAATCCTGAATTTCAGGCGAGTAACCGTAGATATCACTTACCTTTCTGCCGATTAAATCATGAATCGAATGTTGGGTGATACCTTCTGCGGCATCGTTGAAATCGATCAGAAAAAAATCATGATCGACTTTTTGCCAGACATAGGCGGGCATGGGAATCCCTTTGAATTGCGCCTTCAAACGCGCTTCGCTATTAAGGCTGGACATTTCTGCGTGTTTCATTTTTGTGATATCTCTGAAAATGACGGTGCCGCCCCTGATTTCTCCATTTCGATCTTTTAAGGGGCTTGCTGATATGTCGATATAAACACCATGCGGACGTTCTTCATTACGGATAAAAAGAACTTCATCCACTACTTCTTCGTTGCGTATGGCTCTGGCCAATGGCAATTGATCTGATGGAAACGGTGTCACTGTATCGGGATAAAAGCAGCCATACACCGATGTCCATTCTTCGATCATAACATCTTTTGATCCCAGACCGAGTATCTGCTTTGCTGAAGGATTAAAATAGAGAAACTTGCCTGTCTCGTCCGCGACAATAACACCCTCTGAAAGACTGTTTAAGACAGAATGAAGGATTTCATTTTCTTTTTCATGCATGTTTTCAGACGCATCTATATCGATCAGATTGTCTGCAAATGCATCAACACTTTTGAATATCGAATCCATGGAAGAATACTCCCTTTAGGTCCTTTTAAGATTTGAATCCCTATTGAACCAGGTCAAATGACTTTTGTTTCACAATTTCCGGAATAAATTTAATCATATTCGTAAAGGTGGGTTCAGAACCCGCCCCTACATTTTTTAATCAATCCCTTTGCAAACCTCAATTTCTCTCCTTAAATTTGTAGCCTATGATTCAGATAAGAAATTTACATTACGCCATTGGCCAACGTCAATTGCTCAAAGGGGTGGACTGGATGATTCATCCCGGAAAGCATATGGCGCTCATCGGCCCAAATGGCGCAGGCAAAACCACATTGTTCAGAATTCTTCACGGCGATCTGACCGCGGATCAAGGTGACATGGTCATGCCTAAAAGCACGGATATCGGCTATTTGCCGCAAGAGGAAGTGGCCCTGGAAAACGTCGCGCTCATTGACTCAGTCATGCAGCGTCAAAAAGAACTTGTTCGCATTGAAAAACAGATCTCGGAAATCCAGCATCTGCTGGATGGAGATACAAATCCGGCGAAGGAATTACTGGATAAACTTGGCAGGCTGGAGCATCATTACGCGGCTCTGGGCGGATATGAGGTCGAGTACCAGGCCAAGCAAATCCTTTCAGGATTGGGATTTCAGGAAGCTGATTTTCTCAGATCCATCTCAGAGTTCAGCGGCGGCTGGCGCATGCGCGCGATTCTGGCCAGTCTGCTCCTGCAAGATCCCGATGTTCTATTATTGGACGAACCTACAAACCATCTCGATCTGCCATCTCTGGAATGGCTAGAACAATACCTCGTCCAGTTTCAGGGCAGCGTGGTGATCATCTCGCATGACCGCTTTTTTATCGATCGTCTTGCCACGGACATCTACGAGCTGGACATGGGAAAAGTCACCCATTATCCCGGTAATTACCATTTCTATGAAAACAAAAAAGCCGAAAATCTGGAGCTGCTCAAGAAGCAATTCAAAGGGCAGCAGGATGAACTCAAACGCCAGCAGGTGTTTGTCGATCGGTTCCGGTACAAGGCCACCAAAGCTGCGGCGGTTCAGAGTCGCATTAAACAGATGGATAAGATTGAACGTATTGAATTGCCCGGTGAACGCAGAACCTGGTCATTTGAAATCAAGGTCAACCACCCCAGTTACAAAGAGGTACTTCACGTCCGTGACATGTCATTCAAATATGATCAGGACTGGGTGCTTGAACACATCAATCTCTCCATTTACCGGGGCGAAAAGCTGGCAATGGTCGGTGTGAACGGTGCAGGTAAAACCACGTTGACCCGGCTTATTTATGGCGACTTGAAATCCCAGCAAGGCAGCGTGGATCTGGGTCAGAAGGTTGAGATAGGGTATTATTCTCAGCATCAGATCGATGCGCTGGATTTGAGTAAAACCGTGATGGAGGAGATCTCATCCTTTTCCACGGAATCGACCTCGCAAAGAATACGGAATATACTCGGCATTTTTCAATTCACCGGCGATGACGCATACAAAAAGATAAACGTACTTTCGGGCGGAGAAAAAGCGCGCGTGTCTCTGGCCAAAATGCTGCTTTCTGAAGCCAATTTCCTGATCATGGATGAACCCACCAATCATCTGGATATCATTTCAAAAGAAGCGTTGGAGCAAGCTCTTCTGCAATATGACGGCACACTGCTTTTGATCTCGCATGACCGATATTTCCTGACCAAACTTGTGGAAAAAGTGATTGAAATTAAAGATCATAAACTTCGCGTCATGGAAGGCAATTATAGCGATTATCTGGAACGGCGCCTGGCCGAAGAAACAGGATTGTCGGGTGTGGTTAAATCAGGAGAGATGGCGGATAAAACACAGGCATCTACGTCCAATGTGAAGAAGACCAAAGAACAACGCAGGCAGGAAGCCGAGGCCCGGGATGCACTTAACCGATTGAAAAAACCGGTCATGGATAAAATCAAATTTTATGAGTCAAACATCGAAAAGCTGGAAGCCAGGAAACTGGAACTCGAAACCCGGATGGCCGATCCCGACACATATGCACAGGCTGGCCTGATCAAGGAATTACAGCAGCAGCACTCTGAAATCGACCGCGATTTGAAACACTGTTATGCAGATTGGGAAGAGTTGCAGGAAGAACTTGAAAAGATAATCTCACCCTCGTAAGGACGGGTTCAGAATCCCGTCCATATCATTAATAAAACCTGTCAGGTCTCCAAGACCTGACAGGTGCAATGTTAAATTCCTACTTTTATCCGTTCTATCCCCAAATTACCGCATCAACAACACCTTCTGCGATTCAACCACATCTCCCGCAATAAGACGAAGAATATATGTGCCCGTTGATGCTTGTTGTCCAAAATCATCATTACCGTGCCAGTAAATATTGTAGCTGCCTGCTTGCTGTTCCGCGTTCAACAGTGTGCTCACCTTACGGCCAATTAGATCATACACTGCGATTTCTACGTGACCAGATTCGGCCAACTGGTAACTGATTTTGGTTTTCGGATTAAATGGATTGGGATAATTACCCACAATTCGTGTGTTTTCAGGAATGGATTCAGGTGATTTTCTCACCGAAGAAATCGGTTCCATGGAGTCATTAATTTCACTCAAGGTTAACACACCATCGTAGATTCTTACATCATCTATCATACCATGCCAGTACCATGTTCGATCAAGCATGGCTCCGAAATAAACTTCTGATGTGACTTGAAAGTTGGTCACAATGCTGCCGATCGAAACGACCGGGTCGCCATTGTAAAAGATTTCAGCGGCTCCGGATGGTCGATCAAAAATTACCGCAACGTGGTTCCAGTAATCCAGTTCGTATACGCCCTCATTTGTGACTGCATCCAGCCGGTTGACACCGTCGGAGGTTTCGACAAGTATCCTGCCATCAGCAGTGTCCCAGGCGTTCACATATACTTTGAATCCATCAATTGTTGAACCACCTGCCGCATTGCCGATAATGGTTTGAATGTTTTCAGATCCGGGATCCAGAAGGGTCCAGGCAGTGATGGTGAAGGTGTCACCAAAATCGAACTCGCCGATTGTCGCATAAGCCGAGGTTCCATTCAGAAGAAGGCTTGCACTGCCTTCTTGACTGTCATCGATATAATCTGCATTGCCTTTCAACTCTGCATCGAATCCATTTCCGGTGACATCCAAACCTGTGTTGTTGAATGTCCAGTGGGCGATGAGTGTGGGTTCAGCGTGAAGGGGAGTGACGATTGGATTTAACACAATGAACGCGGTTAATAGAAGGGCAAAGTTTTTTGTTCGAAAACGCATGATGGTTCCTCCTTCACAAATTATTTATTATAGAGAAGATATGAAATGCGCAGTGGGTTTCCAACTGTTTTAATAGGCGGATGACAGATTCGGTGGTTCCGATTTGGTAAAAAATACAATTTGACATCCTGCTGACACAATCCTATCTTTATTCAGGATTGATTTTCAAACCACAAGCTCTGCTTGAGGTCCTCAATCCTAAACTGGTCAGCACTGATGTGCTTCTTTTGACCCTACCCGCTTCGCGGATAGTGTCAAAGCCACCGCCTCAGGCGGTGGATCGTTTACTGTCATTCGTCATGGAGGTTCACTTGCTGAATCGAACATACACATCGGTTACCATCCTTCTGATACTCTGTTTCTGGTGCCTCCCAGGATGTAAAAAATCCCCGACGAACGAGAAGGATCAAAATCGTTTAGAACCGATTGACGCGGATGGTTTGTTCTTCGATGATTTCAGTTACGCGTCCTCTTCTGATCCATCACTGAATACTGCGGGATGGACGATCCGCACAGGTGGTGGTGGGCCGGGACCGGCCGATTGTGTGTGGGATGCAGACGGTGTGACCTTTGTGGATGATACAAGCAGTCAGGGAAACCGGTTGCTGAAATTGTCCGCTTCTACAGCCGGTACGGGACCTTCCTGTCACCAGGCTGAATTCTATTCAGTGGTTCGGTATCAATACGCCACATTTGCGGCTCGTGTGTTTTTTACGGACGATCCTGTTTCCGGCAAAGACGGTGATGGGTTGGTTCAAACCTTTTTCACCATTGCACCATGGAATTTGGCCTACACGGATGCCTATGCGGAGTTTGATTTTGAATATCTGCCCAATGGAGGTTGGGGTGTGAGCCGGCCGACACTTTGGCAAACTTCCTGGGAGACAGTTGAACAGAAACGAAACAGCAGACAGGAATCCTCTCACGCCGGAGCATGGCATACGCTGCTGATTCAAACAGACACAACTGAATCACGATACTATGTGGATGGAGAACTTCGTACGACTCACCGTGAGCCGTATGTGGCTGATGGATTGATGTCTGTCAATTTCAATCATTGGTTCATCGAGGCGTCCTTGCAATCCAATATCACACAGAAGCGTGAGTATGCCTATTTCGTGGATTGGGTATTGGTGCAGGCAGACAGCATGGTCACTCCAGAGGATGTTGAAGCACGTGTTGTGGAATTGCGGGAGAAAGGGTATGAACGGATCGATCTTGAATAATCCGTCTGCTTGATAAATAATACCGGATCAATATTGTCCTTATCTTGATTGGATTTCCAGGGATATTTCTCTTGATCAACAATTGATTTGTTTTTGTTTTGATTGTGGCATCCACTGGATGCAATTGAATTCATTGTAATCTATTGAAATACTTGTCATAATAATATGGAAGGAGCGAGAGATGAACACATTCAAGTGTAAAATCTGCCTATATACTTACATTGTCCTTCCACTATTGATCCTGCTAACAACATGTAAGAAAACACCTGTTGAGCCTGAACCTGAGCCTGTAACAACGGCGATAGTCTCTCCTGGCGGAGGAGAATACACCTTTTCCGACGGGATTAAACTCACAGTCCCCGCAGGGGCAGTGTCAGTGAATACGGAGATTGAAATTCGAAAAGTAGGCAATAATGAATTGTCCTCGATTTTCGGTCAACGGGGTGTACCCATGGATCGTCTGCTGGCATGTGTTGAGGGCAAACCTGATGGCCTCACATTCAGTCAGCCTGTAAAGCTGATGGTTCCTGTTGATCTTGAACCGGGTGAGATTCCTGTTGTTCATGAGATTGATTTGGAAAACGGGGCCTATGCTCCATTAATGACAGAGTCAGTTGGTGATCCTGAGGCTGATACCCTGGAAATATCAATTAGCCATTTCTCGTCCATATCAGCCGAGATTTTAAAGGAGCTTGAGGAACTTTTTCCAGAATGTGCGATTGATCCATGCAGATGTGGAAGAATCAAGGTGGAACAAAGTGATAAAGATAATATCTGTGATACTGGTGAGTGCCAGATTACAGAGAGTAGAGTTTCAGTTACTTTTTTAGATTGCCCGGGACAGCCGGTGGAAGAATCCTTTCTCAGGGAGGTTAGCTCTGGGTGTAGGCCAAAGATGACCTTGACTGTCGGAAGTCAGAAAGTAATCACTGAAAATCAAACCTCTGTCAGAGCAGTAATTGAACTGGGCTGTGAAGCAACTGAAGAACAGAGTGTTGATTTCTCTGTTTCAGGTGTGCCTGGCTCTGTTGATCCGACTTATGCAACGACTGATCCTGACGGTCAGGCTCGTACCACATTTACTGCGGGAGACCAGGAAGGCATGGCCACCGTAACAGCAAGATCAACTGTGAGCTATTATACCTTTACGGTTTCCGCGAATGCGGGTGGTGTTGAAGAATCGGAAAATGGTCCGCTTGTGACTGAAGAATTGAGCCGGAGTGTTAATATTCAAATTGAGGAGCCGGATGAGGTCTGGTCTGGTACCATGAGTTATGATTATGCCTCTCAGGCTAATATCTGGATATATGAAGAAGCGCATTATGATGTGAGTTTTACATTGGGTGTCACATCAGAGGGAGATATAATTGGAATTGCTACAGCAACTCAGACAGTGTCAGTAGAATCACTGGTTGAAGGTTGGTGCATTCAAAATATCGACGCACCTGCTATTTTGAATCTTGAAGTAGATGGATATGCACATTTATCACATTTGAGTATGAAACTACCCTATCCGAATCCACCATTTTATACTTTTGAAGATTATTGTTGTATTCCTGAATGCATGCCTCCTGATATCAGTACCAGTAATGGACCCGGTTCATTTCTTGTCAGTAATATTTTAGATGATTCTTTTACATTTGCCGAAGGGACTCAGACAGGTTCATACGATATCATTGGTTTGGCTTGGGTGAATTATACAATAACCCTCAATAAAGAGTCACCATAGATTAAAATGTTGAGTGGGCTTATGCCCACCTTTTTACTTGCAATTTTAAAATCCTTTTCTGCGTTACTGGATTCCTCTGATAAGGGGGATTCAGGGAGTTCTAATAAAACAAATCTAACATAATCTCAGGTGAACCGGTAAAATATAGAAACCTTTTAGCCAAAGGCCACGTCAATCCATAAATCTGTCTTGCTGCTGCCTATTCAAGGGAAAGTATTTGCATTTCCGCTGATTTCGATTTACATTGAACTGCTCTGAATATCCATTATTTTCATTGTGTTAGGCCCATGAAAAAATCCATATCCATCCTATTTTTATTACTGATCATATCTGGTTGTGCGAAGAAGGGATTTCCTCCTGGCGGATTGGAGGACAAGTCTCCTCCTGAAATCGTAGAAACCAAGCCGCTTGTCGGTTCACTGCATGTTGATCTCAAGTCGAAGATTGAAGTGAAATTCAGCGAATGGGTTAAACCTGAATCTGTCATGGATGCGGTGTATATTTCGCCCTATCCAGGCGAAAAGGTAAAGATTAAGGTCAGCGGAAAGAAGCTGAAGATCAAGCTGCCAGAATCCATGAAAGTGAACCGAACCTATGTGATCACGCTCGGTACAGCGATCAAGGATTACCGGAACAATGCACTGAAAGAAACTTTCACACTGGCATTCTCCACTGGATCGGTGCTCGATCAGGGTGAAATTGAGGGGCAGGTATTCAGTGATACACCGACCCGCGGATTGAGTATCTGGGCGTATTTGATGGAAGGTGAGCTTGATCCAAACCCGATGGAAGCTTCGCCGGATTATGCGAGTCAGTGCAATGAAGCGGGTGAATTCAACCTGACGCATATGGCGCCGGGGCAGTACAGATTGTTCGCGATTCGTGACCGGATGGCGGATCGTCTCTACACTCCCGCAGAAGATGAATTCGGCGTCTCGTTCAAGGATGTCTTGCTTGATACTCTCCAACATCTCCAGGCGAGCGATGTGCTGTTTCGGATGACGGTTGAGGACACGATCGGTCCTGCATTAGAACGAGCAGGTGCGATTACGCCCCAACAGGTGGTGCTCCAGTTCAACGAGCCGATCGTTTTAAATCCTGATTCAACGGATTGGGTGTCCATCACCGCTGTGGAAAATCCAACTGACACACTCCAAGTTCAAGGATTTTATGTTGATCCCATCGGTGACCGGCGGGTTGTGCTCAGAACGGATTCCATGAAATTATCCACCGATTATGAAGCGATAGTCCATCACATAGAAGATAAAACAGGATTCTCCATTGATCCGGAGTATCGGGTCTATTCGTTTACTTCGCCCGAATCCGCGGATACGACCCGGCCCTTTATTATGCAAGTCGTTCCAGAACCCTTTTCCGCTGACATCCCGCTTGATCAGAATATCCGTATCTTGTTCAATGAAATCATGGAACCATCTATCACACCGCAATTGGCAGTCACTGACACATCCAACATGCCCGTTTTTGGATTGACAGAATGGGAGACACCCTCGTCGATCCGGTTTCAATCCTTCGAACGCTGGAGAAGCAAGCAGACGTTTTGTCTGCATCTGTTGTCTGAAGGATTTACAGATCTTGCGGGAAATCCATTGCCGGATTCGCTCTGGTCCTTTCAAGCATTAAACCAGGATACTTTAACCTCGATTTCGGGTGCGATTTCCGATCCCGATTCAACTGCAATAGGGCCGATATTTGTGACCGCGACTCAGCAGGGCGAACTTCCCATAAAGAAAACCGTACGCCTTGAAGAACCGGGTCCCTATCATGTCAAAGAATTACTGCCGGGCCTTTACCAACTTAAGGCCTATCGGGATGAGGATCAGGAT
>JABMRT010000001.1 GCA_013202295.1 Candidatus Zhuqueibacterota bacterium | reverse complement strand
TAAAATCATAAGAGATTTCCCAAACACAAATCTGTGATGATTTACACATTGATGTCGCGCAAAAAGATGATATGAGTTAAATATAGTAACAGAAATTGAAAATGCAAGCGGTTTTTACACAAAAAAAACACCCCTCCTGTTCCCGCAAGGAGGCCAGTCCTTTTAGAACGAGAAACAGAAGAGGTGTTGTAGTGCCCTAGACCATGGGCGCGCTGCACAAGATAACAGGTCTATGTGGTGGGAAGAGAGAGGTTTATTTCAAATACAATCTCCAAATAAAATATAAATCCATCATTTTTCGGGCATAGCGCCATAAAGGTGTATTGCTGAATCCCCCTAAATCCCCCTTTACGAAAAGGGGACTTTCATTGATCCCCATTTCCGAAAGAACAGCATGGTTTATCTCTCCCTTTTGAAAAGCGACCAGAGGGAGTGCCCTTGGGTAGGAGATCCGACAACTCGTCCGCTGCAGCCCTTTGGCTTAGGCGGAAGTCGGGAGAAGGATTCACGCCTATTCCCCTGCCTGATTTCTCACAAACGTCGGTATATTCAGAGCTGCATCCGCATTAAACGGCACATCGCTCTCCTGTGTAAATACATCACTCCAAATTTGTTCAAGCGGCTCCGACTCAAGCTTTCTGATTAAAGGAATATCCCCATTGCCCGCGACAAAGGAGGAATCAATCGCCATGTCACTCAATTCAGGATACCCGCGTTTTTTACTGGTACTCTTATGAAACCCTGTGGCAACCACAGTCACCCGTAATTCATCTGTAAGCTTGGGATCAATCACCGCACCAAAAATAATATTGGCATTGTCCCCGGCCGCGTTATGGATAATCATCGTGGCCTCACTGATGTCATTCAACGTCAAATCCTTCCCTCCGGTAATATTAACAAGCACCCCCGCAGCGCCCCCGATGGAAGCATTATCAATCAACGGACTCGAAATCGCTTTTTCAGCAGCTTCCTGAGCACGATTTTCACCTGTGGCCACACCCGAACCCATGAGCGCATCGCCCATGTCACTCATGATACTTTTAACATCCGCGAAATCCACATTAATCAATCCCGGCACATTGATGACATCTGAAATACCCTTGGTCGCGTGCATCAACGTTTCATCCGCCACGCGAAACGCATCTTCAACCGGCATGTTTCTCGGAACCAGTGACAACAGTTTTTCATTCGGCACAATAATCATGGTATCCACAAACTCTGCCAGAGCCTCGATTCCCTTTCTGGCCTTTTCGTTTCGAATCTTGCCTTCGAATAAAAACGGTGTGGTAATGATACCCACAGTCAGGGCCTTGCAATCCTTGGCGATTTGCGCCACAGCAGGAGCTGCTCCGGTGCCTGTACCGCCGCCCATGCCGCATGCGATAAACACCATATCCGTATCGCAAAGTGCCTCGATAATAAGATCTTTGTTTTCTTCAACCGCTTTTTCTCCGATTTCCGGATTTCCCCCGGCACCAAGCCCTCCGGTCGCTTTCTCACCGATTTGAATGCGATGCGGAGCCTTGTTCTGATCCAGCACCTGCTTGTCCGTGTTCATGGCGTAAAACTCTACACCCGTCAAATTGTCCTCTATCATTCGATTGATGGCGTTTCCCCCGGCGCCCCCAATTCCGATCACCTTGATGGTCGCAATCTGTTTGGATTGATCCACCAAATCAAATGCGAGTAATCCCATTTTCTTTTTGTTTTCTTTTAACATGTTGGCCTCCTTGATATAAGTCTATGATTTACAAATCAAAGCTACAATTCAACTCCTCATTAAACCGGGAGCAGCGTCCCAATGCACTATGGCCCCCTTCCTTCCTGAGGATGGCTGATGATTTTAAAGAACCTTAAAATGATCACAGATGTCCTTTCCAAAAAATCCGGATTAAAAATTATCTTTGTAAAACTTCTTGATACTCTCCCAAATTCTGACCGGATTGCTCTTGTCTGATTGTGCATTGTCCTCTTTTTCAAAGGATGGATGTTTGGCCAGGTATTGAATCAGACCCACCCCTGTCGCCATTGCCGGACTGCTGACCGATTCAACCAAACCGACCAAACCTTGAGGGATACCAATCTTCACAGGTATTCCGAAAATATCTTCAGCCAGCCTGTCCACACCCTTAAGCAATGCACCGCCGCCTGTCAACACAACACCCGTGCCCAGTTTGTCGATACATTTTGACTGCTGGATTTGCACATGCACCAGTTTGAGAATCTCCTCCATCCGGGGTCGAATGATTGACATCATGGCTTCGTCAGTGACTTCAAGTGATTGACGTCCCGGAAGGCCGGGAACCGGAATGGTATCGCCGTTCCTTATACCGGAAGGATGCGTGCATCCGTACTGCCGCTTAATGGATTCGGCCTGGAGCGAAGGCGTTTTTAATCCTAAAGCAATATCGTTCGTGACATTCTGACCGCCCATTTTGATAATCGCCGTATGCCGGATGGTGCCCTCTTTAAACACAACCAGTTCTGTGTTGTCCGCTCCGATATCCACGAGTGCGGCTCCCATTTCCCTCTCCTCTTCACTGAGCACAGCAAGACTTGAGGCAAGCGGCTCCAGAACCAATCCGATAATATTTAAATCGGCCTTGTTCACGCATTGTATCAGATTCTGCTCCGCCTTGCTGCCCATGGTCACAATATGCACTTCAGCCTCAAGACGCACGCCCTTGATACCGATGGGATTCTTGATACCGGCCTCGGTATCCACGATAAATTCCTGAGGAAGCACATGTAACACTTTTCGATCAACTGGGAGCGCAATAGCTCGCGCCGCGTCAAGTACCCGCTCTACGTCATGAGGTATGACTTCATGATTTGATCGCGAGACAGCCACAACTCCGCGGCTGTTCACGCTGTGAATATGTTCCCCCGCAATTCCCACTACCACGTCAGATATCTTGATCCCGGCTGTGAGCTGTGCTTCTTGCACTGCGGAGCGAATGGCCTGAACAGCCTGATCAAGATTAATGATGGCACCCTGCCGCAATCCATGTGACTGGGCCACCCCGGCGCCTAATATTGTGATTTGCCCCGTCTCGGATGCTTCAGCAATCACCACACTGAATTTGCTGGTTCCGATGTCAAGGCTCGCAAGGATATCAGGCGAATCTATTTTTCCCTTGAATTTTGGAATATACATGGATTTATGTCCTCATTCCTAGGATAACCTGGCCCTTGTAGCGCAAATCAACGTAACGCAAGCTTTTCATGGAATATGTGCTTCCTGCCTCCCGGATCAAGGCTTCAAGAGACCGTATTTTCAGCAAATGATCTGAATTGCCGAGATAAACCGGCACACCCTCCCGGCTTAAATACACGTGAAGGGATTGATCTGTGTTTACAACCACTTCTGAAATCTCATTGTACATTTTCGAACGGTCCTGAAGTACCTCATTGAGAAAATGAAGTCCCTCGACCACAGGCGTGGAATGGATGTCTGAGCCGATTTGCACCGGACCGGTGAACTTGCCCGAAAGGATGGGCATATTGTACATTTTGCCCGGCTTTGATGGCAGAATAAACCCGGTAGGATCAATCGCGAATAGATTTTCATCCACCTTTAAAAGCGCCACAGCCTGCTTCTCCTGAACTCTAACCTCAAGAATGTCCGGGAGGAGACGATGGATAAAGACTTCTTCTACCAGACGGTTTCTCCGAATATTCTTCTCAGCGGCAACCAGATCCACTTGCCAGACATTGGCTTCACTGGTCATGCCGACCATTTCACAAATTTCCTGGTCAGATATAAATTCATTACCGCGTATCTCGATTTTTCTG
Source organism: Candidatus Zhuqueibacterota bacterium (assembly GCA_013202295.1). GTDB lineage: Bacteria > Zhuqueibacterota > QNDG01 > QNDG01 > JABMRT01 > JABMRT01. The sequence continues at coordinate 19,458 of JABMRT010000001.1, read as the reverse complement.
ATTTGAAATAATCCTGAATCTGAGATCCAGTGTTTGTATCCTCGCAGTACGAAAAATCCGATGGCGCCAATCACAAAAACCTGCAATGTCAGTCGAAGTATGCGCATGAAATGATTCAGCCTTTCTCCGGTTGATCAAAGCCGAGAAAATGAATTTCCGGTTCGAGCATGACGCCTGATTTTGCAAGCACACGCTCCTTCACTTCATTAATCACTCGCATGACATCCAGCGCGCTGGCGAGATGCACATTCACAATAAAATTGGCGTGTTTCCGCGACACCATCGCGTCTCCGATTCGCAATCCTTTGCATCCGGCCTCTTCAATCAACCGGCCCGCGTAATCACCCGACGGCCTTTTAAATACTGATCCGGCTGATGGCAGAGAAAGCGGTTGCTTGTCCCTGCGCTTTTTGAGGATCTCCTTCTGAATCATTTGTATTTCAGCTGGATTCCCGTTTCGAAGTGCCAGCTCAATTTCCAAAATCACGATATTTTTGGGCAAATCCGTCTTTCGATACCCTGGATGAATGTCTTCACGGTCGCGTGTTTCAATAATTCCAGTCGGAGAGATGAATTTTACGGACTGTATGGTACTAAAAATTTCTTCATCAAATGCGCCCGCATTCAGTACAACTCCCCCGCCAATCTGACCGGGAATCCCTGTTAACTGCTCCAGTCCGGTCAGGCCGAATTCGGTACAGTACCGAAGTAAATCCCACAACAGCACTCCCGCACCGACTGTCATTTCGGTTCCTCTTGAATCAATTTGATTGAATGCTTTGGACAGATCGAGAACAATGCCGCGAAAACCCGTATCACTCACCAGAAGATTGCTGCCTTCGCCGATCACAAACCAGGGCAGTTGCTGTTTTTCTGCGATCTCAAGAATTGTGCGAATATCCTCAACATCTTTGGGAGTGATATAATAATCCGCCGGCCCGCCAATGCGGTACGAGGTATGTCCTGACAACATCTCCTTGAACAGGATTTTCCCCTTCACGGATTTTAACATCATTTCATTCATCTTTTTTCGCCGGTTTCTTTCTGAAGGTTTTGGATGAATGATTCTCCCATCTTCCAAATGTCTCCCGCGCCCAGAGTGATGATCATGTCTCCGGGATTGGACAGATTTTCGAGAACCTTGGGTACATCATTTTTATCCTCTATATAATACACGTGTTTGTGTCCAAGATCCCGCGCCGCGTTCGACACCAGCTCTCCGGTCACATCCGGGATCGGTTTTTCACGTGCAGGATAAATATCCGTAACAATGAGGATGTCTGCGTCAAAGAAGGATTGTCCGAAATCCTGATAGAAATCACGGGTGCGCGAATACAGATGCGGCTGAAATACCGCGACCACGCGTCGTTTCCATCCATCTCTCGCGCCCTTGAGTGTGGCCCGAATCTCTGTAGGATGATGCGCGTAATCATCTACAATGAGACGATCCTGGATTTCCGCCTTGATTTCAAAACGGCGGTGCACCCCGGTGAATTTGGCAATGGACTTCTGTATAATTTTGAAGGGGATTTCCAGTTCCAGCCCCACGGCAAGCGCGGCCAGACTGTTCTTGACATTATGAATCCCCGGTAAATGAAGCGTGATCTGTCCGAGTTCCTGCCCTTTGCAAACCGCAGTGTACACAGATATTGTTTCTTTAAATATGGGATTCACGGCCCGTACTTCTGCTTGCGGATTTAAACCATAGGTCAGAATCCGACGTCCGATGCGCGGCATAATACTTTGCAGGGATGTTTCATCCAGACAGAGAATGACCGCGCCGTGAAAAGGCACTTTGTTGGCAAACGAAACAAAGGCATCCTTGATTTCATCGAGGTCTTTATAGCAATCAAGATGTTCGGTTTCGATATTTGTGATCGCTGCGATGGTGGGTGTCAATTTCAAAAATGAACGATCATATTCATCCGCTTCAACCACCATGTAGTCACCTGCACCCAGCTTGGCATTTGTATCGAGATTGCGCAGCTTGCCGCCAATAATCAGGGTGGGATCATACCCGCCATCTTGCAGAATCAATCCCGCAATTGAACTGGTCGTCGTCTTACCATGCGTACCCGCGATGGCCACACCCTGCTTCATACGCATCAGTTCACCCAGCATCTCAGCCCGTCGAATAACCGGAATTTTCTGAAGATTCGCTTCCTGCACTTCAGGATTATTGGATTGAATGGCAGAGGAAATCACAATGACATCCGCGTGTTGCACTTGGTCGCTGCCATGTCCCTCAGTAATAACCGCGCCAATACTGGATAAGCGATCTGTGACCGGAGTCAGAGTCTGATCAGATCCTGTGACCTGAAAGCCGAGATTCAGCAGGACTTCGGCAATGCCGCTCATGCCAATGCCGCCAATGCCCACAAAGTGAATTCGGCGTGTGCGTCCCAACAATCCTTTACGCTTCATGATTTCGCCTCCCCATTATTATATTGAAGCATTTCGAGAAGGTCGGATGCAATCTCCTGCGCCGCGTTCAGTTTGCCCTTTTTTTTAGATTGTGATGCCATCTTTTCTTTTTTATCCGGATTATCCAGGATCGAAATTATTTTTTGATTCAATTGTTTCGGCCAGGCCTCATGTTCGAGGATCATCTCCGCCGCACCTTGCTCAACCATAGCGTTTGCATTGTCTTCCTGATGTCCGTATGCCGCACCCGGAAAGGGAATCAGCAATGCAGGTAGACCGAGACTGGTCAGCTCGGCAATGGTGGTTGCCCCGGACCGGCAAAGAACCAGATCCGCGACTGCAAACGCCAGGTCCATGCGCTCAATGTAGGGAGCCACGATAATTCGATCTTTCCAGGATTCAGATTCATGGATGACTTCATCTTTCCATCTCGGCCCTGAGGCCCAGAGGATCTGAAGCGATGTGCCTTCCATGAGAAGAGGCAGGGTTTTTTGCACGGCCCGGTTTAAACCGAGCGCGCCCTGGGAGCCTCCGAAAATGAACAATGTCTTTTTCTCTGCATCCAGATTGAAGAATTGGATCGCCTCGTTTTTGGATCCCAGTTGCAAATCTCCGCGTATTGGATTTCCGCATACCACACAATGCCCACTCTTTTTAAAATACTGCAAGGACGAGTCGTGGCTCAGAAACACGCGATTAACATGCGATGCAAGGAGCCGCGTCACCAAACCCGGTTTCTGATTCTGTTCTTGGAGGACTGTGATTTTATTTAGGAGAAGTCCAGCAGTAAGAACCGGCCAGCTCACAAATCCTCCCGTGCCCAGAATAAGATCTGGACAAAAAACGGAGATCAGCCAGAGCGCCTGAACGAGAGACACAACCATCTTGAGCGGAAAAAGAAGATTACTGATAAAACGGCCCCGATGCAATCCGCTGATCCATACGGTTTTAAAGGGAATGTGAAGCTGAGGTACAACACGTGACTCAATGCCACGCTGTGTTCCGATAAACAGCGTCTCCACCGATGTTTGCTTTTGAATGGCTTGAAGAATCGCCAATCCGGGATAAAGATGGCCGCCTGTACCGCCGCCTGTTAATATCATTCTCATATCATACTCGGTATGTGTTTCGCGCTGTGGCTTCTCTCGCGCGTGAATTCCGAGAAGGGCACATCCACCTTCTGTGATATGTTGAGCAGGATTCCCACACCCATCATCTGAACGAAAAGCGAGGACCCTCCGTAACTGATAAATGGAAAGGTCAATCCCGTGGTTGGAAGCAAATTCAGCACTACCCCCGCATTGATCAGCACATTTATGAGGATCATGGAGGTGATGCCTCCGGCAAGTAGAAAACCGAAACGATCCGGCGCGCTCATGGCAATACGATATCCTCGCCAAAGTATCATCATGACCAATCCGAAAATAAAAGCCAGGCCGATAAATCCTAATTCTTCGCCGGCGTGGGCAAGAATAAAATCGGAAAATGGCTCGGGAAGAAACATATATTTTTGGCGTCCCTCGCCGTATCCCGCACCTGTCAATCCGCCATTTGCAAGACCAATCAATGACTGCTTGACTTGATAACCAAGCTCTCCATTATTAAAAATCGTGTTCACATAATCCACCATACGCCTTTTCTGATAGGGGAATAGTACCATCCCCAAAAGAAAGACAGGTACTATTCCCCATATCATTTTAGCCATCTGCCCCCAAGGCACCCCGGCTAAGAAGAATATCGAAAATCCGACTCCAAAAAGAACAAGCGCTGACCCAAGATCAGGCTCTGCAAAAATCAGTGCCACAGTGGCCAGTAGCACGCAATAGTGAATATACACCGCGTTGCTGTATGCTTTTCCTGAATCTAATAACCGAGCGAAAATGCTGGACAAATAAAAGACCATCGTGAGTTTCATGAATTCAGATGGCTGAAACCGTTTTCCAAATATTTCAAGCGATCGTTTCGCTCCGTGAAACTCCGGAACAAAAAGTACAATAACGAGCATAATAAAAAATACGAGCAAAAAGACAGGTGTGAAGGGCCTGTAAACATGATAATCGATTCGCGATGTCAGAAACAGCAGAATCAAACCCAACGCGACACGTATGCCGTGATTTTTGACATAAAGCCATGAGTTACCATATTTGTCGGCGCCCCAGAAAGAACTCGAACTGTAAATCATCAGGATGCCGATCATGATCAAAATCATAACCGCGCTGAACAAGACACGATCGGTCGGTTTTTGCAAAGAGGTTTTCACGCAAGCTCCATCACGAGAGATTTAAATTGATCCCCGCGGTCTTCGAAATCTCGAAACATATCAAAACTGGCACATCCCGGAGAAAGCAGTACCACATCACCGGGTTGGGCAAGTGCATCGGCTTTTTGTATTGTGTCGGAAAGCGTATCTGCATTCTGAATGGGACACATGCCTTCAAACGCTTTTTGGATTTTATCAGCTGCTTCTCCGATCAGGATTGCTGCCTTCACAGATTGTTTCACAGAATCCGCTAGGAATGTGAAGTCAGAATCTTTATCGCGTCCGCCCGCGATCCAGATGATTGATTTCGGGAAACTGGTCAGCGCAAAACGCACAGAATTAATATTCGTGGCCTTCGAATCATTATACCAAGTCACGCCGTTTCGCTCACGGATGAATTCCAGGCGATGCGCCAAACCGGCAAATGTCTTTAATGCTGTTCGAATATCCTGGAGTGGCACATCCATCATTCTCGCAGCGATTGCAGAGGCCAAGGCGTTGGCGGCATTGTGCCGCCCTTTCAGGAGCATCTCGCTCACGGGGAGAAGATCTTCTCTCTTGCCTTGGATGTTTAAAACCAAGGTATCGCCATCCAGATACCCGCCGGTTTCGTCATGCGGGGACAGCCCAAACGCCGCCTTCTTGCAATTTGCAGTTTGGAGAAGTTTAGTAACAGCCGCGTCTTCTCTATTATAAATGATCCAGTCTTCGGGAGTTTGATTTTCAAAAATCCTGGCTTTCAATTTTCCGTACGCTTCCATGGAGCCGTGCCGATCCAAATGATCGGGAGTCAGATTCAGGAACATTGAGATTTTGGGGTGGAAACTTTCTATTGTTTCCAATTGGAAATTGCTCACTTCAACCACGGCTATTCCGTCTGATTTGGATTTCTCGACTTCCTGTGAAAAGGGCGTGCCGATATTGCCTGCGATCAAAGTGGACAAACCGGCTTGCTTGAAAATTTCACCTGTCAATGCGGTTGTGGTCGATTTGCCGTTGGATCCCGTGATTGCGATCATGGGCGACTTGCAAAACCATGAGGCCGCTTCCAGTTCGCCATAAACCGGGATGGATTTTTCTTTCGCCTTTTGAATCATGGGATGATCCACCGGCAATCCGGGGCTGACAACCCAGAGATCCGCCTCAAATATTTTGTCGGAGTGCCCGCCGGATTCAATTTCGACACCCAGATCCTGAAGGGTTTGCAGATTCGGGGAATTTGAATCAAGTGTGTTTTTCTCACTCAACAAAACCTTCGCGCCATACCGGGACAGCAATCCGGATACGGCCAGCCCGCTTCGGCCCGCACCGATCACCGTGATCTGTTTTCCCTTTATATCAATATTTGGATTCAATTCATCCAATCCTTATCGGACCTTAAATGTACCCAACGTGATAAGCGCCAACACGATCCCGATGATCCAGAACCGGGCCACCACCTTCTCTTCCGGCCAACCTAACAGCTCGAAATGATGATGTAGTGGCGCCATTTTAAAAATCCGTTTGCCGCGCCATTTATAAGAACCCACCTGGAGAATCACGGAAACAACCTCCGCGACAAACACACCGCCCACGATGGGAAGAAGCATCTCTTTTTTGAGCAGAACTGCCAGCGTACCCATCGCTGTACCGAGTGCAAGCGCACCCGTATCGCCCATAAACACTGACGCGGGATGGCTGTTGTACCAGAGAAATCCAAGCGACGCACCGATCAGCGCAGCACAGTAAATCGTCAACTCCCCCACCCCTCTTAAATAAAACACACTCAGATATTCACTGAAATCCACACGGCCGCTCACATAACTCACTCCGGCCCATGCAATGGTGGCAATCGCGATCAATCCGATTGCCAATCCGTCCAATCCATCAGTCAGGTTCACAGCATTGGAAGTAGCGGTAATCACAAAAATCACCATGGGGATATAAAACCATCCGAAGTTCACCAACAGATTCTTAAAAAACGGTACGCTGCTGTACCAGCGTACACCTTCATATTCACCGGCAAAAGTCACAACCAATCCAACCACAAGGCCCCAGGCAATCTGCCCGGCCAGTTTGTACCGGCCGACCAATCCCTTCGGCATTTTTTTCACAACCTTGAGCCAGTCATCAAGAAACCCGACAAGACCCATCCAGACCGTACCGCCAATCATCAGCTGAATATACAGATTGTCCAGCCGCGCGAACAGAAGCACAGGAACCAGAATCGCGATGAGGATGATGATCCCGCCCATTGTGGGAGTGCCTGCCTTGACATGATGAGTTTCCGGCCCGTCATTCCGAATCTCTTCACCCAGTTCCTTACGCTGCAACCATCGAATGATAATCGGCCCTATCAAAAAAGTCACAATCAATGCCGTCACCGCAGCTGCTGCTGATCGGAACGTAATATATCCAAACAGGTTAAAACCGATAAAATGTTCCCTCAAACCGTAAAGAAGATGATAAAGCATCCCCTACTCCGTTTCCAAGTGATGCATCTTTTTTTTGATCCCGTCCACCACACGCTCCATCCGCATGCCCCGGCTTCCTTTGACAAGCACACCATCACCAAACTGCAGTATGGATGATAAATGATCTATTAAATCTGTCTGTGTTTCGAAATGGATTGCTTCAGCCCCAAATGTTTTGGATGCCTCCACGCCCTGTCGCATCTCAGGTCCGAATCCGAGAAGAAGTTCTACGCCCATCTCAGCAGCTGTCTGGCCGATTGCCCGATGTTCCTCAATCGCATACTCACCCAGTTCAAGCATGTCTCCAAGCACTGCGATGCGCCGTTTGAGATCCGGCAGTTCCTTTAATGTTTGAAGCGCTGCCAAAATGGATGATGGATTGGCATTGTATGTATCGTTAATCAGAATCACATCACCCAAACGTTCAATCTCCATCCGTTGTTTGAAGGGCAGGAAACTCTCAAGTGCCTTCTTTATCTCGGCAGCCGGGATGTCAAGGGTGCGACCAATCGCGAATGCGGCTAGCGCAGAATAGATCATATGCCGTCCGGGTACCTGCAATTGGATGCGCTGTTCCGAAACCTTCATGCTGTAACATCCCAGATCATTAGGCTGGACATCGTTGGCACGGACATCACAGGATTCAGATTCTCCGAATTTCTGACAGAATTGAATTCTGTCACAGAGCGGTTTAAGATAGGGATCATCTCCGTTCAGAACGGCCATTCCCTTATTTTTACGAATAAAGTCGATGAGTTCGCCCTTTGCCTTCGCAACTCCTTCGAGCGAGCCGAACAGGCCCAGATGGCCTTTCCCAATATTGGTAACCACGCCGTGTGTGGGTTGTGCAATCTCGCATAAATCATGGATCTCACCGATATGAATGGCGCCCATTTCCACAATCGCGACTTCGGTTTCGGGCTTCCATTTCAGGATGCTCAATGGTACGCCGATGTGATTGTTTAAATTCCCCGGGGATTTCTCGACCCGTAATTTTGTTTGTAGTACCGCAGCCGTTATCTCTTTCGTCGTGGTTTTTCCATTTGACCCTGTAATGGCAATTACTGGAATGGAGAACTGTTGACGGTATTTTTTAGCCAGAGTCTGCATCGCCTGAAGCGTATCTGGAACTTGAATGCATTGATTTTGATTGGATTGAACGGACTCGGGAATTGTATTCACAATCGCACCGGACGCGCCCTGTTCAAAGGCTTTTTCCAGAAACGTATGCCCGTTAAACTGATCACCCTGCAACGCGATAAACAAATCCCCGGATTGTAGGGTTCGCGTATCAATGGACACATGATGAATCGCCGCATCCGTGATTCCAGAGGCGTCAATGCCAAGCTGCATGGCGATGTCGCGCAAAGTCCAGTTCATTCCTTAACCTTTGATATGCTTTAAAATGGAGATCGCGATTTCCCGGTCATCAAAATGAGTTCGCTTCCCCATAATCTCTTGATAAGTCTCATGGCCCTTGCCCGCAATCATTACTGTATCGCCTTCAGTTGCGGATCGAAGTGCGGCCTCAATAGCCTCTCGCCGATTGGGGATGACCTCTGATTTTGCGGGATTTTTCAGACCCGCGAGAATTTCCTGAATGATTGTGTCCGGATTTTCAGTGCGCGGATTGTCTGAGGTGATAAACACGCGATCCGCGAATGCTTCACCGATGGCGCCCATTTCTGGCCGTTTGCCCTTGTCCCTATCGCCGCCGCAGCCGAATACTGTAATCAATTTTCCGGATGTAAAATCACGCGCGGTTTGAAGCACATTTTCAAGCGCGTCCGGCGTGTGGGCATAATCCACAACCACTCTGAAGCCTGAGGCGGATTGAATCCCTTCCATCCGGCCGGGCACGCGGTCAAGTTTTTTCAATCCTGCCTGGATCGCGTTGAGCGGATACTCCAGTTCCAACGCAGCCACACTCACACCTGCTGCATTAAAAACATTGAAATGTCCCCAGAGCGGAGTGACAAAGTCATAATCCTGATTTTCATGAGACAGCGTAAAGGAGGATCCAGCCTCCGAGAAATGCACATTCTTAATGACATAATCTAATCCTGAACCGCTTTCGCCGAACAGCACCGCATGGCCAGTGCAGGATTTTTTCATCCGGACCGCTTCAGCGTCATCACCGTTGATTACACCGATATTTCCATCCAACATGGCAAAAAGACGGGACTTGGCTTCAGCATACGCTTCAGGTGTTTTATGAAAGTCAAGATGATCTCTGGACAGATTTGTAAATATCGCCGCTTTGAATGGAATTCCCAGAACACGATCCAGGCTGAGCGCATGTGATGACACTTCAAGCGCCACCGCTTGAACACCCTCATCTGCCATTTCGCGGAGTAGGCTGTAGATTTCAATGGCATCGGGCGTGGTTCGCACAGCATCGCGCACTTTGTCGGCCCAACGATACTGCACCGTTCCAACGATTCCGGTTTTCAATCCGACCTCATTTAAAATGGATTCCATCATGTAGGTGGATGTGGTCTTGCCATTTGTGCCTGTAATTCCGATTAATGTCATATTCTCAAATGGAACATCATAAAACCGACGCGCGGCTTCGGCTGTTGCCTTTCGACTGTTATCAACAATTATAATCGGGGTAGATGAACCCTTCACCTGTTTTTCAGCCACAACCGCCAATGCACCATTTCGAATAGCATCGGAAATAAAATCATGTCCATCTGATTGAAATCCGGGAATCGCGAAAAACACCCATCCAAGTTTAACCTCACGAGAATCTGCGGTAATCCCCAGAACTTCCTTCTGCCACATTGGATCGACATCCGGGGTTTCGATTCCTTTTAATATGGATTGAAGCGTTTTCATTCGTTGTGAGGTGCTTTCTTTCGGATTATGGGATCTACTCTTACTATTATAATATCTTCTCGCAAATGAGACGACAGACCGTGTCGGGCGTGATACGCGTACCGGCCGGCGGGTCCTGCGATTTAACCACACCATTGCCATCAATACGGGCTTGAATTCCAATTTCGGAAAGTTTGCGCATGGCATCACGAAGGCTAAGTCCCGTCATATGCGGCACGTGATAAATGGAGCTCGCAGCGACACTAATATTGTTGGATTGTTCTACTTCAGGATTAGGATGATTCATACTCGAAAAGATAAAAGGATCATTATTCTCTGCTCTTCGCATCGTCGGCGACGCCACGCCCGGTGCGAGTGGCAGACCACTGATTCGGGAAACAATCGCTGAGAATATAGGCGCTGCGGATTGAGAACCCCAATACATTTGCTGGGGTTCATCGAGCACTACCACCAGCACATAACGCGGTGTCAGTACCGGCCAGAATCCCACAAAAGAACTGACATACGCATTGGGCAGATATCCTCTATACCCAGATACACTTTTCTGAGCAGTTCCCGTTTTACCAGCAACGGGAAGTCTTTCCACTCCGGCCAGCTTGCCGCTACCCTGTGAGACCACGCGTTCAAGAATCATTCGTACTTCCGATGCGGTTCGCTCGGAAATCACCCGACGAATCACCTTCTTTGAGGATACAGCTACTTCAATACCTTCCGGATTGCGTACAGACTGGATAATTTGCGGTGCGAGCAATTCGCCGCCATTGGCAATCGCCGCTGTCATCATTGCAAGCTGCAATGAGGTGCAGGATAAACCCTGGCCAAATGCAGTAGTGGCTGTCGCAAAACTGTTCCATTTAAAGGAGGGTCGCAAAATGCCGGGTGTTTCTCCGGGAAAAGCGATACTTGTACGGTTGCCAAATCCAAAATTTTGAGCGTATTTATAAAGAACATCTTTACCCATTTTCTTGGCGATTTTCGCAGCTCCAATATTTGAAGAATACTCAACAATCTGTGAAAGTGAAAGCCAGTCATACTCTTTCTCATGATCGTGAATCACATGACCGGCCAACTTGTATTTTCCATTCTCACAGTGAACCAGAGAATTGGATTCATACAATCCTTCTTCAAGAGCAGCGGCAATGGTCACAATCTTGAATGTGGAGCCTGGTTCAAAATCCCATTGGACATTCAAATTCTGAATGGTCTCTGCAAAGGGCATGGTCTCTTCCGCCCCATCCGGCCAGGAGGTGGCCATTGCCAGCACATCCCCCCGAAATGGATCAACAAGCACAGCGCAGCCACTCTTGGCATGGTGTTGATTCACACCCTTTTTCAATTCTTCTTCAATGAGGGCCTGTAAAGAGTAATCCAGCGTAAGTACCAAGTCATATCCATTGACTGGAGATTCACTGGGCAATTCAAGTGACGGAAACCGCCGGTTGTGACCGTCTTTTTGGTAAATCGCCCAACCATCCTCACCTCTGAGCTGTACATCCTGAGTTTGCTCAACACCCCCAACTCCTCTGTCATCCTGATCTGTAATACCAATTACCTGCCTGGCCAATGCATTATATGGGTGAATACGCGCCTGGTCATTCTGAAAAATCAATCCTCTTAAACTGGATTTCAGAAGCACTTCTTTTTGCTGTTCAGTCAGATTTTTCTGAATCAGAGAAAATTGTTGATACTTGGCCGGGTCCAATAAATCTAAATACACATCTCGCTTTTGACCTAAAACTTCCTCGAGTAAGCGAGAAACCGCATCCCTGTCTTCTATGAGAGAAGGATCTGCAGCCAAATGGGTTACAGACAAATCCATAGCAAGAATTCGATTGTGCCTGTCAAGGATCAATCCACGGGCTGCAGGAAGTTTCACACGCTGTTCATACTGTTCACCGCTCAATGAAATCCATGGATCGCGTTTCAGCACCTGTACTGCGAACGCACGAAAGAGAACAACCAGGATCAAAATCGTGAGTGTCGCTGTGAACTGGAGTGCACGATTTGAAAGTCGCTCTTTCAGCTTTTGGGATGGGGCTCGATGCTGTCCCCGTGGATTTAAATCAAACGACATATTTTGGATCATCCTCTATTAAAATGGAATGATTCGCGCCAATTGCAGCTTAGATTTTGAAGGATTTTGAAGATTCTCAATCCCTTCGAGGTCGACATGAAGATCGGCAATATCATTATGGCGCACAAAAACCAAGCCTTGTTCCTGCGCTTTCGCGACAATCCGGTCATAGCTTTGAAGAGCATTTACCTGAACACGCAGATCCGCAGTCCTTCTTTCAAGCACAGTCTTGTTTTCCCCTAAAGCACCCGTTTCTCTCAATACATATTCGATATGGACCTTCCCGCCCAGATAAAACACAAGCAGGATAAAAACCAGGAAGGCAAAGATGGACCAGAAGGTCTGATCTTGCTGGCCTTTCTGCCTTTTGGTTGACGAGCGGGATGATTTTCCCTTTTTAACATTTTTTCTGGTCATAGAATTTCGATGCGTTCGCCACAGCGTAGAGCAGCGCTTCTTGCTCTCGGATTTCGCTGAATCTCTGCCTCTGAAGGCAGAATGGCTTTTTTAGTTAAAATTCGAAAATGATACTTAGGCATTGGTGTAACGGGATCTTCTTTCGAAAATGTGGGATCATCGCCCCGAAAATATCGTTTAACCATGCGCGCTTCGAGTGAATGATAAGTGATCACCACAACACGACTACAGGGAGCGAGAAAGGAATAACCATTTTGAAAACAATGCTTGAGCTGATCGAGCTCTTGATTCACAACAATGCGCAATGCCTGAAAAACCCGCGACAGAGATTTAATCTGATACTTTCCGGGCACACAGCCACGGACAATGTCGGCCAGTTCACGGGTCGTTCTAATGGGTGATTCATTTCGGTTATGGACAATTTTACGGGCAATACGTCTTGACAGCCGTTCCTCACTATATATATAGAAGAGATCTGCCAATTCCCGTTCCGGATACGTATTTATAATATCAAATGCGGATATTGGATCGTCAGAGCTCATTCTCATATCCAATGGACCTTCTGTCATATAACTAAATCCCCGCTCGCCTTCATCGATCTGTGGCGATGAAATGCCCAAATCCAGAAGCAGACCCGATACAGAATGAATCTCAAGAGACTGAAGCACCTGCTCTATCTTTGAAAATGGAGAACAGACCGCCTGAAATTGGTTTTTATAGGATTGAAGCCGTTGACTCGCGAATTGGATGGCCGTTTCGTCCCGATCAATTCCGATCAATCGGCCAACCGGTGCCAATTTTTCAAGGATCGCCTCACTGTGTCCCCCACCACCCAATGTGCAATCCACATAAATACCGGATGGATCAGTCAGAAGATACGACACGGATTCTTCGAGAAGAACAGGATCATGATAAAATGTCTTTTGAGTTGTCTTATGCATGATAATGCTCAATGAATTCGCTGTATCACAAATTCAAGATTCCGCCTAAATGTCTTCAATGGATTTTTCGAATCGCTCGGGATTCCACAATTCAATACGATTGCCTACGCCGATGATAAGCACTTCATTTTCAATACCGGCATGTTCAATATGTTCTTTTGGAATGATGATCCGACCTTGTGAATCACAACGGCTGGGCTGCGACTTGGCCATAACTTTGCGAAAGAGCTTGACCTTGCTCTCTTCTCCGCCAAATAAGGAATCACTTTGTTCTTGCAGTTTTCCGGCAAAATCATTAAATATTGATCTAGGATAGATATACAGGCAGGGCTCTTTACCATAAGTAATTTGAAAAAAAAGATTGTCTTGTGATTCGGATCTGTTTTCGAGCTCAACCTGGAGATCTTTTCTAAAAAGAGCTGGGATGTTAACACGACCTTTGGTGTCTAATGTGTACTTAAATTGTCCACTAAAAACAGGCATGTACAGCTCGATCGTTAATAAATGGAACAAGATCCCAAAAAGGATAATTAGGAAACATTAGGGATCATTAAGGCTTTTCAACCCCAATTAAACTATTTTCCCCACCAATGTCAAGGGAAAAATAATATTATTTGGTTGTTTTTTGTTGTGTGATATAATGCTTTTTCATGATTGGATTCTATTATTTCTGCAAAGGATGATAAATGTGATTCCATTTATAAATAATACGCCTTTTCTCATTTAAGAAACGATTTGCATTTATACCGAATTACTGGTAAATTAACATCCTTATGAAAGCACAAAACACAACAATGCAGCCCTCATTTTTTATTGAAACTTACGGCTGCCAGATGAATAAGTATGATTCTGAACTGATCGCAGGTTTGCTAGAATGTCACGGTCACATGCAGACAACCAATCCTGATCAGGCGGATACAATCATTGTAAATACATGCTCGGTTCGGGATCATGCAGAACAACGTGCGCTGGGCCGAATCCGCTCACTAAGTGCCTGGAAAAAAGGTAAGAAGCACCGAAGGCTCGGCGTAATCGGCTGTATGTCTCAACGTCTCGGAAAAGAGATCCTGGCGTCCTGTCCGGCAGTTGATTTTGTGCTCGGTCCGGACGAATACGGCATACTTCCCCGCATTCTTGAAAATGGTAAATCCATGCCCGTCGTTCGCACGCGCAGCAATGATCAGGAAAATTACAGCTGGATTCACCCCCAAAGAGCGCCTGGAGTACATGGGTGGATTGCCATCATGCGCGGATGTAACAACTATTGCAGTTATTGCATCGTACCCTATACACGAGGGCGGGAACGCAGCCGTTCGGCCATTGAAATCATCAGCGAATTTGAAAACATGTCCGCAAGAGGATTTCGCGAAATAACACTTCTGGGTCAGAATGTGAATTCTTATCAGGATACAGATCACTCCTTTCATGATCTTTTAAAGCAGCTCGCCGGGATTGATCGGGACATCTGGATCCGATTCACGACCTCACACCCCAAAGACATCAGCGATCAACTGCTTGAGGTGATAGCTAATGAGCCCAATGTTTGCCCGCATTTACATCTGCCTGTCCAATCAGGGTCTAATCGTGTTTTGGAACGGATGAATCGCAAATATACAAAAGAGCACTATCTGGCCTTGGTGAAAAAGGCACAAAAGAAGATACCGAATCTGGCGTTGACCACAGATGTGATGATGGGCTTCCCCGGTGAGACCGACACGGATTTTCTTGAGACGGTTCACCTGATGGAAACCGTCCGGTTCGATGATGCGTTTATGTATCATTATTCACCCCGCGAAGGGACCAAATCTGCTCAAATGAAAGAAACATTGAGCCAGGAACAAAAACTGGCAAGATTAAACCAGGTCATCGAGCTGCAGCGTCATATTACAGCAGATATCAAATCCGGCATGATCGGCCAAACTGTAGATGTGATGCTTGAATCCCCAAGCAAGCAGAATCCAAAGGAATGGATGGGGAAAACGCCGAACAATCATATCGTAGTTGTGCAAGGCAAATCCGGACCATCCGGAGAGGTTATAAAAGTTAAGATCGTGGAACTTAAGGGAATCACTTTGCGTGGTTGCGTGATAGATTAACACAGTTCTGTGGAGGGTTGTATGCGAATATTTAAATGGCTTTTCATCGCGATTATCATGTTGGCGATTTTAGGATTTGCACTCCAAAATCAAGATCAAACCGTATCGGTGCGTATCATAAAATGGGTCTCTGCAGACCTGCCGCTTTATTTTTTCCTCTATATCGCGTTCGGTGTGGGTTTGATTCTGGGCATTATTATTCCGGCAATCAATTTACTTCAAATGAACAATGAAGTCCGACAGACCAGAAAAGACAGCAAAAGAATCCGGGAAGAATTAAACCGGCTGAGAAACGCAGATATTGAAGAAGAGAAAAATCAGGTTGAAGCTTTACCGGAACACATCGAATCGCAATCGCCTGAGAAAACAGAGTAACAACACCTCAACCATGTGATGGGGCAATTATGAACATTATATTGATCCTTGGAGCAGGGATCTCGCTGCCAGTACTATTTATATCCATCCTGCAATTTAGGAAAAGAAAAAAAGGCCAATCCCATCAATCCGATTTCCTGAATGCGCTATACTGGCTGATTGAAGACAGGCACGAAGAGGCCCTTGAAGCGTTAAAGAAAACTGTCAAAAATGACACAGACAATATCATGGCGTACATCCAGCTGGGTATGCTTCTGCGCCGGATGAATCAGCCAGAAAAAGCGGCAAAGATACACAAGAATCTACTTGTTAGAGGGAATTTAACCGAGCACGAATCTCTCCTTATCCTTCGCCATCTTGTACTGGATTACCGCGAGGCCGGATCCATTGATCTGGCCATTGAGACAGCTGCACGACTGGCCCAGAGAGATAAGAAAAATATGGAAGCCAAACAATTTCTGCTCGGCTTGTACGAGGAGCAGGGTAATTGGGATAAAGCATTCTATTACCGGCAAGGTATCAACAAGTGGTTGAAGAAAAAAGACCAACCTATACTGGCTTTGTATAAAGTAAATTCTGGATTAAACCAGATCGAAAATGGAAAAGAACATGACGGCCGGATTCTTTTCCGTGAAGCGGCTAAATTAAATAAAAACTGCGAGCCTGCTTATCTCTTATGGGGGGATTCATACAAACGAGAGGGTCGCAATGAAGACGCCTTCAAGATCTGGCGAGAATTTTGTCACAAGAATCCTGAGAAATCTTATCTGGTATTTGATCGATTGAAAGAGGTTTTGTATGATCTTGGCCGGTATGGAGAATTCGAACTGCTCCTGCAGAATATCATACGCAAAAAACCCAAACACCCTGCCCCCTATCTTAATTTAATTGAAATGAATCAGAAGCAAGGCAGAATTACTGAAGCCCTTGATCTTTGCGAGCAAGTGCTTGAAAATCATCCTGATCTCACCTCCGGCCGCTTGCTTCAGGTACAATTGCTTCAGCAGCGGAATGACATCGAGCGGGCGATGCAGATCGCAGAAGAAACACTTCAAATGGAGATGGCAGAAGAGGCTGTGTATCATTGTAACGTTTGTAACCATCAAACATCCGAACTGATCTGGCATTGCCCGGAGTGTAAAACCTGGAATTCTTTTGAATAGCCCCATGATTCGATTACAATTTGGAATTATAATCCTTTTTTTTGGTTTCGGGATTGGATATGCACAATCCGTGCAGGATGTCGCTGCATTGATTCGCGCGGGCGAAATGGAGACTGCGAGGAATCATATCCAATTATGGGGTCCGACAAAGGATCTTTCGGACAGCAGACTCTTTCTCAAAGCGCTATCTAATCCTGATGCGGATTCGGCTTTCAATGAATATCAATTATTAATCGATAAATATCCACAAAGCAGCCATGCAGACGATGCACTCTTCAGAATGGCACAGTATAAATACGCACGCGGTCTCTATAAATCTGCCAAAGATTTATACAAACAAACATTACAAAAAAATCCCCAATCACAATTGGTTCAGAAATCGTTATATGGTACCGCACTCTGTTTTCAGGCAACCGATCAAGCCGATTCTGCGAATCACTATTTCAGAAAATGTATCTCTGAAAATCCCGGTTCATCAATCGCAAAACTGGCTCAAAACGACTTCGAGGATCAGGCAGAAGAACGAGCTGGACAAAACCAGCCGGTTTCACCTCAATCCAATCGAATTGAATACGCCGTGCAAGTGGGCGCTTTTTCACATCAAACCAAAGCACTCATGCGTAAAGCCTATTATGAGCGTGAGGGTTTTCAAGTTAAACTGCATCAAAAGAGTAAAGATGGCACCCTCTATTATCTCGTATGGCTGGGTTCTTTCGACACCCCAGAAGAAGCCAGAACTTTTGGTGCCCAGCTTCAAAAACGATATGGTGTACGCTATTTCCTCGTTTCAGAGTAACCACCTTATTTTCAAATTCTAATTGGGTTAAACTGCAGTCTGTATCCACGTCTTTAGAAGACAACGTGTGAATTTTTCATGACATTCATGTCTAGGAATTTACACACCTTTTAATTATTTACCCGTTCATGTTTCTCGTTTATAACCTATTATTATTGGACTTAATGATCTACCTAATTTGCTGAAATTTATTTGGCACACCGATTGTATAGAATATTGTTCAGATAATGGATACAAACCACTCTGAAGCAGGAGAAAAACATGCTTAACCTGAGAGACAACCGGGGCTTCACACTCATTGAATTGGTTCTCACAATGACAATTATCGGAATTTTTAGTTCTGTAGCTACTGTTCGTTTTGCCGATTTTTCTGAAACAGCCAAGGCCACAGCCTGTATGCAAAATCAGATAGCAATCGAAACCGGGGCTGCGATATATTATTCAAGTACCGCGATTTCCAGCCAGGCGCATGCAGCCACATCACTTGAGGATTTATTACCCTTCTTCCGGGTGGACAATGTTCCCACATGTCCCGGAGAAGGTGAGTATAGTTTCGATGGATTCTTTGCGAGCTGTTCCGAGACAACACATGACAGGTACGCGGTCAGTACGGGTTCGGATGGTTCAGGAGGCGGTGGCGATAGCGGCAGTGGAGATACTGGCGACGGGGATACTGGTGGAGACAATGGTGGCGGAAACGGCAATGGGAACAATGGCAACGGCAATGGAAATGGTGGCGGAAACGGAAGTAATGGCAGTGGGAACGGAAATGGCAATAATGGCAACGGCAATGGGAATGGTGGAAGTAATAAATAATCGGGAATAATTGAATTAATAATTTTTCAATCCCTGCATTGAATGCGAAATTATTTCACAATGCAGGGATTCTTTATTGTGTGTAATGGGCCGTTAACGTATTAAAAATATCACCATTCAACTTTTGATCAATCTCCTCAAGACTCATTAATCCAAAAATGAATGCGATCGCAATCGGATCAACACGATAAATGGTATGCCCCTCATAGAATCCATAGCGCATAATATAGTAAGGCTCCATTTCGCCTGTGTGCATTCGGGATAATTTTTCAATCAACACATCCATTTCGGATGCATCCAAACTCGCATATTTGGCATTCAGATAAGAAATTTCTTGATTGTCAATACTGCGAGAAACGGTAATGTCTGTACTGCCAATAATTTCATCATCAAAAAGCGAATGTTGATATCCTTTTGTGCCAAAGGCTTGGATATAAACCTTTCTGCCATGATACATAAAATAGGTAAATCCATCCCAGAAGCGTCCGATAAGAAAGGTCCAGCCGATAAAGGCGGGGGGTATGGCTAAGTACCTGGAACAGATAGATATCTTCACCATATGGGGAGATACCACTGAGAGCTGGTCTAAGGTCGCTACAGAGGCTATGATGTCAGGGATACCTGTGGTAGCCAGAGACCATAAAGATGGCCTCTCAGAGCAACTGACGGCTTCTGGAGGGGGTTTCCTGGTGACATCTGAGGCAGAGTTCATAGAAACGGTACAAACTCTCATCGACAGTCCTAGGCTTAGGACTCAGATTGGAGGTAGAGGGAGGGTATGGGCGTTGAGACATGCTTCTTT
>JABMRT010000209.1 GCA_013202295.1 Candidatus Zhuqueibacterota bacterium | reverse complement strand
TTAACGTTAGACCTGAATACGATGTAACCGAACGGAATTATTACCTTGGACCCCTGGGCACGGTCACAGACAACTATTATGATTTCATATGTGAAGATTTGAGTAATCCGGCAAAAAATTTAGGAGATTATTACCATGGCTGGGATAATGGAATTCAAAAAATTAAAAATCAAAACGGCAATGAAAATATCATTAAAAGAATAGGGAAAATGCTTTTAAAACATCTGCTGCCGACTGGAAATAAATATGAATAGAAGTAGTATTTATGGAATGAAAATAGATTTTGAACGCAGTCAAGGATCATATTTGTTTGATAAAAACAGCGATCGACAATATTTAGATTTTATGGGTATGTACTCAACTTTAGTCCTAGGGTATAACCATTCGATTTTTTCTTCCAATTCTTTTAAAAAGGAGATAGATAAGGTTGCAAATATAAAAATCACTAATTGTGAAATGTTATCTGATGAAAGCAATCAATTCAATAAAGAGTTCATTGAATTCACTTCGAGGGGAATTTTTTCTAATTATCATTATAACTGTACTGGTGCATTGGCAATTGAGTCAGCAATTAAAACAGCCATAGACTATAAAGGTATTAAAACACCGAGAATTATCAGTTTTAAAGGTAGTTTCCATGGAGTAAATGGTTACGGGGGTTTCGTTACTGATAGGTTCGTACCAGTGAATAAACGACTAGAGGGATTTCCCAACTTCAATTGGCACAAATTTAATAATCCCGTTATTTCTTACAAAGATAATGAACCAAATGAAAATTTAGCTGAAGTTGAAAAAACCCTGGTGGAAGTTGAAAAATCCCTAAAAATTGGCGATGTGGTCGGCATACTTGTGGAACCTATTCAGTGCACTTATGGTGATGCATATTTTTCTAAGCGCTATTTTATAGGGTTAAAAGATTTAGCTGATCAATATGATATTCCTTTGATCTTTGATGAAATACAGGTTGGTTTTGGTACGGCCGGTCAGATATGGTATTATGAACACCTCGATGTAATACCAGATATTTTAGTTTTTGGGAAGAAAACACAGCTTTCGGGTATAATGGTTCGTGATAAATTTTCAAAAATATTTGAGTCTCCCATAAGATTGGAAGTCACCTGGGATGCAGATCTAATTGACATGATAAGATGCCGATATATCATTAAAGCATTTGAGGAGTATTCTATTCTTAATAATGTGAATAAAATGGGTCAAAGATTGAAATCCGGTTTGCTGACCTTGAATAATTTGACAAATATTCGAAGTTGCGGATTGCTCCTGGCTTTTGATTTTAACTCAAAAAATATTAGAGATAAATTTGTAAAACTGATTCTTCAACAGGGCCTGATATGTAATCCAACCAGAGATATTACTGTAAGACTGAGGCCAAATTTAGGTGTGAATAAAAAGGAAGTTGATCATGCTTTAGAGATTATTAAAAAAGCGGACGATCTTTTATGAAAATTGCTCTTGTACAGATGTCATCGGGCCCGGATAAAAATATTAATATCAAAAAAGCTGGTTCATTTGTGAAAGCAGCGGCCGAGCAGGGTGCCCGATTCATTTTACTACCTGAAGTTTATAATTACAGAGGGCCAAATGATATGACTTTGCTGGCCGATATCGTCGAAGAAATTCCAGGGCCATCAACTAAACCCTTTCTTCGAATAGCCAAAAAAAAATGTTCATGTATTAATTGGTTCTATTTATGAACGAATTAACAATTCCGGCAAGGCCTATAATACTTCAGTTTTTATTAACAACTTGGGCCAAATAAAATCACTTTATAGAAAAATTCATCTGTTTGATGTAAATATTGAAAATAGTGCAATTAAGGAATCTTCCAGGTTTGAGCCAGGCTCAACTACTGTAACAGCTGAGCTTAACGGACATCAAATGGGGTTTTCAATATGTTATGACTTACGATTTCCCGAGCTTTACAGGAAATACGCCCAAAAAGGCGTTGAAATTATTTGTGTTCCTTCATCATTTACCGCTACTACCGGAAAAGCTCATTGGGAGATATTACTCAGAGCCAGAGCGATCGAAAATTGTTGTTTTATACTTGCGCCAAATCAGGTTGGGATTGATGGAGACGGTGTTGAATCATATGGAAATAGTATAGCAATCAATCCCTGGGGAAAAATTATCGGACAAGGTCACCATAGTAATGAGGAAATAATATATTGTGAGTTGGATTTTGAATTATTGAAGAACGTTAGAAATGATTTTCCAGCCCTGAAGCATATAACTCTAATTGACAAATAATTCATACCTAGCGGGAATACTTTGTACACTTCCCAAATTTCTAATGACAATGATTGGAATGGATATAGTAAGTGTTACTTAAATCAATTTTTAAAACGAAATCCATTTCAGAGACTTCGAAGGCACGTAATTCATTGCAGAAATTCTGTGTTGGTGACGGTCTTGATATCGGCTATGGGGGAGATCCAATTGTTAAAACGGCGATTTGTATTGATTTACCTGAACGATATGCCAGGTATAAAGAACATCCGCAACACATTCATGGAGATGCCAAACATTTAAAGTGGTTTTGTGACAATAGCCTGGACTATGTTTATTCCTCACATGTATTGGAAGATTTTGAAGATACTGGGGCAGTCTTAAACGAGTGGTTGAGGGTACTTAGACCTGGAGGTAAATTGGTTTTATATTTGCCAGATGAGCAAACTTATCGGGGTTTATGTCAAAAACAGGGTAAGCCTCCTAACGTGCATCACATACATGAGAATTTCAGCATCAGCTATGTAAAAGATATATTGAAAAAGAACCAAAATGTGAAAATAGTACATGAAGATTTTCCCTGTGGAATATACAGTTTTGAACTTGTGATTGAAAAGATTTGATGGCTCATTCAAAGGAAATATTTTACAAGCTACACTCATGAAAACTGAAAATGCCACTTCAATAGCAGATCAAAACAATACTGGTGGTGCAGGGATTCTGTTTTCAGTGGTTATATGTACCCATAATCGAGCTGGAATGCTGGACAGGGTTTTGCAGAGTGTATTATTAAACCAGCAGGAGAAAGGGAGTTATGAAATATTAGTAGTTGATAATGCTTCTTCTGACAACACCAGCGAAATTATTGAGCCCTATACAAAAGAAGGCGTTGTTCGATATCTTGAAGATTCGGAGCTGGGACTTTCGAATGCGCGAAACACAGGATTGTTAAATTCAAATGGTAAGTATGTAGTCTACCTGGATGACGATGCTGAAGTAACAGAAACTTGGCTGGAGTCATTTCATCATGTTTTTCAAAACTATCCAAATTGTGCCGTTTGTGGCGGGCGCGTGATTCCGTGCTATGAAATTCCAAAACCGGACTGGGTTACGGGTATATCTGACGTACATTCGCAGGGGTTTCACCCGGCCGACAAAATTATAGCCCATAATTGGGCACCCGGGGGCAATAGCGCCTGGGACAGGAGTATATTATTATCATTAAATGGGTTTGATTCACGACTAGGTCGAAAAGGATCGAAACCGCTTCGTGGTAGTGAAGAAAGCGAACTCGTTACCCGTGCCATCGAACAAGGATTTGGAGTGTATTACAATCCCCATGCATTTATGTATCACCACATATCAAAGGATCGGATATCATTATCCTACATGGGATGGCTGCATTATGGTCATGGAGGGACTGGCTTCAGATGGATGATAATTACAAAGAAATCGATCCGATTAAGAACGTTAG
>JABMRT010000208.1 GCA_013202295.1 Candidatus Zhuqueibacterota bacterium | reverse complement strand
GATTTACCTTTCGTACCGGGCGAAAAAGTAACCGTAAATCTGAATCCGGTTTATATGAAGGACTCTGAGTCGTTCCTAAATATGACCTATCAATTCGCTGTTTACAATGAGCCGGAGAATTTAAATCCTGAAACAATGCAAAAAATTGCTCCCGTTCAAGGCCCTGTTTTTGACTATTCACAGCAAAAAAGCATGGCTCGGGATCCGGTTGTGCTTGATGGTGTCTCCATTCCTTCAAATTTTCCTTGGATAAGAATCTTGGCCAGCAACAATCCGGCTGAAGGTTACATCTTTATGAATCACGGAGCAGATTCATTCCTGAAATATCATATGATTCTGAATAACACTGGTACTCCTGTCTGGTATTTTTATTCACATCATTGGGATCCCCGTAATTTCAGACTGCATGCAAATGGAGAGATTGCCATGAATGTGTACCATCCCAACTCATTTGGAGATGGCTATATTTCGATGGACAATACATACTCAATCACAGATTCCTTTTGGGTGGACTGGAACGGATATAAACTGGATAACCATGAGCTGTTAATCCTTGAAGATGGAAGCTGTTTTATGATTGGGTATAAGTATTATACCGTTGATATGAGCCAATTGGTGGATGGTGGCCTGACCAATGTGAGTGTTATGGAAACTTCGATCTTCGGCTATTCATCCGGTAGCAAAATCCCGAACTTTATCTGGCGCGCCTTGGATAATTTTGATATTGCCGACAACGATGCTCCAGACATCAACGATTTAACAGCCAAGTCGATTCGTTTTCCCCATATGAATGCAATTGATGTGGATACGGATGGAAATATCCTGCTTTCTTGTAGGCACTTGAGTGAAATCACAAAAATCAATCCGGAAACCGGAGAGATAATTTGGCGTTTGGGGGGCAATCACAATCAATTTACTTTTATCAATGATCCCCTGCAGGGTCCCTCAAACCAGCACGACATCCGTGCGCTGGGTGATAATCATTACACTGTATTTGATAATGGCAATCAGCACACTCCCCAGGTCTCCAGGGGCGTGGAATGGGAGATCAACACAGATGCTATGACCGCCACCCTTGTATGGGAACATCGGAACAATGAGGTCAGCGGTAAATATTCCTACTACATGGGCAACAACCAGCGTCTGCCCAATGGCAATCGCCTGATCAACTGGGCGACGGGACGCGAATTATCTCAACTGGCTACCGAAGTCACATCGGATGGTACAAAAGCACTTGAATTCGAGTTTGAGGACCGTACCAGCGTTTATCGGATTCACAAATTTCCATGGAATGCTATTGCCAAAGTTCCCTATCTGGTTATTGAAGTTTACTCAGATGCTGTCACCCTGATATTTAACAAATTCGGTGATTCGGATGTGGATTATTACAACATTTACGGGGGCATCAGTCCACAACCGAGTACAGTGATTGCTACTTCAGAGAATCCGTATATCCATTTGACAAATGAGGTGGTAAATGACAGTAGAAATTATTTTCGTGTCACTGCTGTAAGCCACTCAGGTCAGGAGAGTGGGTTCTCAAATCAGGAAGAGGTACTGGTCCGTTTTGTGAATCCGGGCGAGAACGTGGTGGACAATGGCGATTTCAACGATGGATTTGACAATTGGGACTGGTTGGTGCGAGATGCGGACGCGGATTATGAGGTGACAGAGAATGAGGAGCTTCATTTTGTCATCCAGGATGGCGGCAGCGAAGACTGGAATATCCAGGCGGTTCATTCGGGTATTTCATTGATACAGGGCAAAGCGTATTTATTTGAATTCGATGCCTATGCGACTCAAAATCGTGTTGTCTATTTTGATGTTCGAAAAGATGGGGATCCCTGGACGAATCACAGTAAAATAGGGGGAACTCTGCTCACACTAGTCCAAACACATTATGCCTACGAATTCATCATGGAAGAACCTTCTGAACCCGAAGCATGCATTGTTCTCAATGTGGGCGCAAATGACGATGATGTTTATGTGGATAATGTCTCATTAAAACAAGTCGGCAGCAGTACAGTTATTCAGAAGGAATCAAACCCTTATAATTTTAAACTGGACCATAATTATCCAAATCTTTTTAATCCAACGACGCGGATCAGGTATGTGGTATCACGGGAGGCGTTTGTGCATTTTGCGATCGTGAATCTTGCAGGTCAACAAATTCAAACGCTGGTCAAACAGAATCAAATGCCAGGCGCCTATACTGTGCATTGGGATGGTTGCGACGAATCAGGGGATCAAATGAGCAGCGGTGTATATTTTTACAGATTAATGGCAGATGACTTTTGTGAAACCAGGAAAATGCTACTTATCCGATAGTTTTACAGGAATCCATTCCTCTTTTTAAATTTACTCGTTGTCTAGAAAACTCAGTTTCCATGCTCGTTGAAAAAAATGTCCACAATTATCACACCAGTTATTATGAAATTTACATTCCCTAGCAGGATTTCGGGAGCGACCATGCGCTCCATGTTACTGCGATTATTTATATATCGGATAAATCTTCCTGGCAACTATCGTTTTCTGCACCATTGGTTTTAGTTGATTTTTCCAGGATTTGTTCGTACCGTTATATTGCATTGTTCATACATGGTTGATCAGTTTATCAAACAAGACATCATTCATTCCGGAGATTCAATGAAATCTTTTTTATACATAATCTTGCTTCTAACACTGTGCGGTCTTCTCGTTCATTGTGAATCGACACAAGCACCGATACAGATTATCTATCCTCTGGATGGCGCTATGTTTCCGCCTGACATTGCATCCCCCGAAATTCGATGGACAGATGACGAAGACGCATCCAAATGGGAAATTGTTTTTGAATTTGGAGAGGATGACGATCCGATTGCCTTTATAGCGGACACCACATCCTGTATACCCGATTCCACGCTTTGGGAACGCATCAAACAACAATCCATTGAAAAAACAGCTACACTTACGATCAAACGACGCGATCGTATATTCGGACGGATCTGGACAGATGTCAGGCAATCCATCACATTTTCAACATCCAAAGATTCTGTTGGCGCCCCGATCTTCTTTCGTGAACTATCCATCCCTGCGAGTCATGCGGTAAAACATATCAATGATATCAAATGGCAGCTTGGAAATGTCGCTTCAGCCAAGCCTCCTCAAACAGTACTTGAGAATATGACTTCATGCGCCAATTGTCATTCTTTTTCTAAAGATGGCAAAACAATCGGTATTGATCTTGATTTAAAGGGTGATAAAGGTGGATATGTCATTACTTCATTTAATGAAGAGACATTTTTTAATTTTGAAAACACCATGAGCTGGAATAGCTATTATAAAAGTGAAGAAGATCGTACAATGGGGCTTCTTTCACGAATTTCGCCGGACGGAAGATATGTGCTGAGTACGGTTCAGGACCGGATATTTTATCTGAATCAGTATGACAAGGCGTACTCCTTTCGGTTCTTCCCCGTCACCGGGATTCTGGTTTATCTTGACCGGCTGACCAATCAGATCCTCCCGCTACCTGGCGCTGATGATACCACTTTTGTACAGACAAATGGTGTCTGGAGTCCTGACGGAGAGACGATTGTTTTTGCCAGAGCCGGGGCGTATCAATCCAAGGAAAAGAAACATCATGGGGCACCCGTCAATTATAAAGAAGGGATCGAGATCCTGGGCGGCGAGAAGTTTTTGATTTCCGGCCAAACCGGTGCCAAACGGTTTATGTACAATTTATACCGGATGCCATTTAATGGGGGAAGGGGAGGAACCCCGGTTCCGATTCCCGGAGCGTCACATAATTCAAAAAGTAATTATTTCCCAAAAATATCTCCGGATGGAAAATGGCTGGTTTATACACAGGCCAGAAGTTTTATGCTGGCTGAAGAAGGCAGCACATTATTCATTGTGTCTATGGATGGGGGAGAATCCAGACGGATGCAATGCAGTATCGGAGAAATGAATTCATGGCACAGCTGGTCGCCCAATAGCCGCTGGATCGTTTTTTCCAGTAAAGTCTTTTCATCCTACACGGAGTTGTGGCTGACCCATGTGGATGACAATGGCAATGATTCGGTGCCTGTCTTGTTAAATCAATTTGTGGCGGATAAACGCGCGGCCAATATCCCCGAATTTGTGAACATAGATCCAAAAGCCATTCGGGAGATCACGGTGAATCTTGCGGATGTGAACTAAAATTCATAAAAATGTTGTTGGATTTGACTGATTTTATTTTTACTTATATGAAACGCCTCGGGATCATTAAATTCAGTAATCGAACACCCACACAATTCCAGGAGGGCAGATGAAATCACGGCTAATGACTTTGGCAATACCCGTTGCAGCACTTCTTTTTTCTGTGAGCGCGCTTTTTGCCACACCAATTCCAATTGAGAAATTAATCACCTTTGATTACATTCATGATTCAGATGGCGGTTATCCGACGACCGGCACGTATGACTATGAATTCTGGACAGAAACAGACTTCGGCGGAATGATTGGTACATCTCCATCTGGTACAACTATTGAGTCTGAAATTCTGACTATGGCTGGGGGTGTGGTAGTGACATTTGATATTGGCGCTGATCCGGTGTATTGGAGTCCATATTCAATGATTCCAACCGAAACAGTAAAACTTAAAGTGACCAATCCCTCGAATGGAGAATCCAATACATTCACTGGATATCCTATTACTCAAACTGAGGATCCTCAAACATTTTCCGATGAATATACGCTTCCGGTCGAACTGCTCTCATTTACTGTCCGCACGGAAGATCAAGCTGTCCTCCTAGAGTGGGAAACTGCGAGTGAAGTCGATAACGCGGGATTCAACATCCTGAAGAGCCGGGATTATTCCGCGGACTATGAGCAGGCAAATAGTACGCTTATTCCCGGAATGGGAAACACCTCTGAGAGTCATGAGTATTCCTTTACAGATGTCAACGTGGAACTGGGAAACACTTATTACTACAAACTCGAAAGTGTGGATGTGGAAGGCAAAACCAGCCTCATGGGTCCTGTGGCGATTCCGGTGGGCCAATCCGAATTGGATTTACCTGATGATTACGCGCTGAGTCAGAACTATCCCAATCCTTTCAACCCGGTGACTACGATTCAATACAATTTGCCTGAGGTGTCCAGCGTCAAGCTTCGTATCTATAATATTCAGGGCAGATTGGTGAACGAGCTGGTCAATGAGACTCAGGATGCCGGAATTTATACTGTGCAGTGGGAGGGTATCCGGTCAACTGGAGAATCTTATCCTTCAGGAGTTTACTTTTATGAACTGAAAACGGAATATTACAGAGATATTAAAAAGATGTTCTTGGTCAAATAGATGTGAAAATAATTTTTCTAACAAAAAGGCGCCTGGATTTTTCATTCATGCGCCTTTTTTATGTTGAATTTTCCCGAATATTTTTGTACCGTTGAATAAGATTGTGATTCGAGTGCCTTGAAATGATACGCTTCATCCCGATGATCTACATCGGAAAGGCTACAGATATAACTTTGGAAGATTCTTGTTCTGAAGTCAGATGATACGTTCCATATAGACCCATCTCAGGAGGGAATATGCGTGAAAGATTTCGAAATATCGGATTTATTCTCATCATTTTAATCAGTGCTTCAGGTATTATTTATTTTTTCAGTTCAGAGCATGAGGTTCAGCAGAATGTGCTGGACTTCTCCTTAAATTTAATGGGGGACAAGCTGTTTGCCATGGTACCGGAAGGATCCGGAAAAGATGAGCTGAATGAACTTTATAAGGGATTCAAACAAAGGGCCCTGGATGGGATTGTGCCTGTTGAACAGGTGGAGATTGTAGCTGCAAATGTGTTGAACGTGAGTAATACTGAAACAGAGCTGACGTCAGAGCAGGCCAAGGGTATTCTGAATACGGCTGTATTGCCTCAGATCGCATCCGCATCTGCCCAACCGTCCACAGGTCTTCGGCCACCGGAACCCGTCCTGCCTGAGGTTCATAAAACGCAACCACATCCAGAGCCGGTTCGTCCTGATTCCAAGAAACTGGAAGAGCTGGGCGAGCGCATGAAAACCATGTTTGATTTCAATGAGGATATGCTTGCAACTGTATTTAAAGATCCTGCTAAGCGATCTGATATCGTAAAACAGATGCGATACCAAGCTCAAAATGGATTAAAACTTGTGATGGACGCTGAATTCAAGGAACATCTGCATGGGAAGGAATCTGAAAAGACCGTCAAAGGATTTGAACGTATGGAGCAGGAAGATCTGCTGGAGTGGCAGGAGAATCTTGCGGAAGAGATGGCAAAACAGGCTGAAGCAAGAATGGAGGAGATGAAGGCGTTGCATGCATCTCTTGAAGAAATTGGAGTGAATCATGTGCCTGGAATTCAGATAGGTCTGGACGTACTGAAAAGTCTAGAGGGTTTTGATTATATCCCTGTTGATATTGATTCGATTATCAAAGCGGTGGAGAAGGACTTTCGGGACGCAAACATTTCTATTCATAATGAGGAACCAGAATAGCATCAATATCCAAGTATCCACAAATTGCTTAACACCTCATCGATCCAAAATTAGGCTGGAAGCCTAACCGTTGATCTTATCAGGAAATGATCTTTTTAAATTGAATTTCCGGATTTATTCAAGGCCAGATAAGTTTTCACAAGCAAGTAGTTATTAATGTCTATGACAGAATTGTTAATCATCATTCCCTTTTTCGCCTCCTACGCCGTATTTGATAGATTGTAAACAGGGTGATGTATAATACTGCACTGAGCAGGATAAATCCTTTGGGGAAGAATGAGAAATAGGGGACGAGACAGCGCATACCGTTTTCCCGGAGAATAATTTTAATCATATCTTTGGTGATGACGTCCACGTACTGATTGGGAAAGTCGTTGATCATGACCACAAGACTGGTACGGTATTCAGGAAAATGAACCATGTAGGTCGATGTGCCGATATTGCCGCCGCCGTGACCAATCGCTTCTTTACCGCAGGAAAAATCCTGTGTGTACTTCTGTACTCCCAAACCATAGCCGCGCATATTCGCAAACGGACGAAGTTTTTTAAATTGCAGCATCTCATCCATTGAGGATGGATCAAGCACCTCGCCTTCGAACAGCGCATGGCTCCAGCGTGCAAGCTCCCCTGCAGTTATAAAAATTCCGCCTGATCCGAATATAATGGATTCATGAGAAGCTCTTGGTATATGTGTCAGATCCCAGTCCGAGCCGTTCATTTCAAAGTTGTCCCCCCACACATGTGCCAGATTGTCCGGGTACTCCTCTTGTATGGAAACAAAGGCGTTCTTAATGCCTAGCGGTTGATGGCAAAATAAACGTGCACCCCCAAAGGGGCTTGCATGGTTCAGGAATATTGTTTATTTTCATCGATTCATTGTACCTTTAACTGCAAAGATTGTGATGCTGAAAAAAAGCT
>JABMRT010000207.1 GCA_013202295.1 Candidatus Zhuqueibacterota bacterium | reverse complement strand
GGTTAATCTCTTTGAGAGAAAACCTTTGTACGAACTGGTAATGAACATCAAATACAAACCGCCGAGTAGTACCAATGTGCATCAATACGGGCTATTCTAAGGTTTAACCGGACACTAATGATACTAAAATATAATTGATAGAGGTAATGAAAGGAGGCAAACTCGGTTCGAAACATGTGATTGATGCATTTTGGGTAATATCACAACTGGAGAGGAAAAATGAAAAAAAGTGTACAAGTGATTTATCTGCTTCTGGGTCTTGTCCTGCTGTTTAATTCAGTATTGACTGCAGGTACGACCGGAAAAATTTCAGGAACCATTCTCGATCAGGATACGGGGCAACCGCTGATCGGTGCGAATGTATTTGTTGAGGGAACAGTCTTCGGGGCAGCAACAAACCTCGACGGATTCTATAATATTCTCAACCTCACACCGGGGCTTTATACATTGCGTATCTCAATGATGGGTTATACCCCCATGATAGTTAATAGTGTGCGTTCATCTATCGATCAGACGACGACCATTAATGGCTCATTAAGTCCCACGGTTCTTGAAACGGGTGAAGCGGTAACAATTACCGCGCCCAAACTCTTAGTTAAAACCGATATGACGTCATCCTTTGCATCTGTTTCATCTGATGAAATCGATGATCTGCCCGTTCAAAGCATGACGGATGTGCTCGAGCTTCAGGCGGGCATTGTCCGTTCTGGTAATGATCTGCATATTCGCGGCGGCCGTTCCGGTGAAATAGCGTTCTGGGTAGACGGTGTGGCGTCTACGGATGTGTTCTCAGGCAACATGGGTGTATCGGTTGAGAACTCCGCTATTCAGGAACTTCAGGTCGTCAGCGGTACATTCAATGCCGAATATGGTCAGGCCATGTCGGGTATTGTAAACATCATCACAAAAGAGGGCAGTGACAAATATTCCGGTGAATTCTCGAGTTATATCGGTGATTTTGTCAGCAATTCCAAAATTTACAACGTGCTGGATGAAGTCCAGACCGTTGTAGATCCGGTTACAGGCAATATCTCTGCAGTCGGTGTCGAAAGCAATCCTCTTAAAGGATTCAATCCGATTTATAACAGTGAATTTAACCTGAGCGGCCCGGTTCCTTTTATAGGCGATAAGGTGACGTTCTTTACAAATGGCCGTTATCAATCACGTCAGGGTCCGCTTTATGGTCGCGACTGGTATACGCCGCAGGGAAATCCGGGAACGGGCGATCTGGTTCCGCTCAATCCTTATGAAAAACTTTCATTGCAGGGTAAGCTGACCTATCGTTTCAGCGCAAATTTAAAATTCAGCTATAACTATTTTTATAATACCTGGCAAAGCGACCGGTCGGGTGATGTACAAAATTACAAGTACACACCTACAGGAATGCCTCAGCAGGGTGGGGGTGGTGCAACCCATCTCTTCTCATGGAATCACGTGCTTTCTCCATCGACCTTCTATGAAGCACGTATCAGCCGCTTTTTTAATGAATATGAGCGGTATGTGTATGAAGACTGGTCAGCCACACCAAGGTATCAAGTTGTGGTGTACCCGGATACATCCGTTGGTTTTGAGGGATGGATCATTGATGATTACACCACGCCCGAAGGCCAGGACTCTTTGAACTATGTGATCACTCAGCGTTTGAACTATATGTACAGACCTGATCCGGATGGGCCGGACGGATATGTGCATCCTGATTCTTCAGGTTCGCCGCCTTCGAGTTATAGTTATTACAGCTCTGGCATGGATATGAGTCATTACTATCGCAGTTCTGCATTCTGGCTTGGCAAGTTGGATCTGACCAGTCAAATGCATCCTGCCCATCAAGTCAAGGCCGGATTTGAAATGCGATTTCATGAGCTGACACTCGATCAGTTCACTATCCGGCCGGCTGCTGATGAATACGGCTCACCTATAAAACCCTTTGAACCCTCCCATCCTGAAGAGGGAAGTATATATTGGAATCTGTATAATCGGAAACCCCATGAGTTTTCAGCCTATGTTCAGGATAAAATCGAGCTGAAAGAGCTGAATATCAACATCGGTGTCCGGTTCGATTATTTTGATGCCAATGCGTACAAACCCAGTGATCCGCATGATCCCAATATCTATTATCCAATGAACGATGAAAATAGATACAAAAACTGGGTGGATCCTCCTGATACGTTGACCACGCAGGAGCGGGAAGCGTATTATGCACAGTTCGATGAATATGAATCAAGTGATCGTCGCGAATTTATGCAGGAAAAGGTTGATCCGAAGATGGCGTTTAGTCCACGTCTCGGGATCGCGTATCCGATATCCGATAAAGGAGTGATTCATTTCTCTTACGGCCACTTTTTTCAGGTGCCCAATTTTGAATATCTGTATGACAATCCGGATTTTAAATTCTCAAGCGGAGGCGGGAATCAGGTTTTCGGTAATCCTAATCTTAACCCTGAAAGAACGGTTCAGTACGAAGTTGGATTGCAGCAGCAGATTGCCGAAAATATTGGTGTCGATGTCACCTTGTTTTACAAAGATATTCGTGACTGGGTGGGCACAAGCCCATTAATTCAAATTGGCAATCGTGTTGATCTGAAATACTCGCAGTTCGAAAACAGGGATTATGCCAATGTGCGTGGTATAACACTGAAGGTTGAAAAACGGTATGCCAATAATTTCTCGGCCGGAGTCGATTATTCCTTCCAGATTGCTGAGGGAACCTACTCCAATCCACGTGATGCGTTTAATGCCGTTGAAAATGATCAAGAACCTGTAAAGAACTTGATTCCCCTGAATTGGGATCAGAACCATACATTAAATGCCCGTTTCATTTATCGTCTTGAGGATTGGACATTCTCGTTGATAGGTAATTATTGGACTGGCCGTCCTTATACACCAAGCTTTGGGGTCGGACAGTTTGTGGGTGGCTCGACACAACTGGGTTTAAAAGAGAACAGTGCGCGCCTGCCTGTGCAAAAAAGTATGGATCTGTATATCAATCGCCGTTTCAGTGTGGCTGGTTTGCATTGTGATATATTCTTGAATGTGTATAATATCTTTAACAATCTGGATGAAACCGCAGTTTATGGCGACACGGGCACAGCCAGGTATACAACCCAGATCAATCCGGATAAGATTCTATATAATCCAGATCGGATTGGGACTCCTGAGAGCTTGGTGAATCGGGCTGACTGGCATACCTGGCCGCGTCAAATTCAGGCTGGACTTGCCATCGGATTCTAAGAGTGACAAGGGTATTTCAATAAGGAGTTGATTATGAAAAGCAACCATCGAATTATTCTGCTTTTTCTCGTGCTTGTCTTATGTGCCGGACAGCTCTGGGCGCAGATGCAAGGCCTGCACGGTGACGAGCGCTATATCAAGCGGGGAGATCACGCGGGAAACAAGTTCCGGACCACATTTTATAATGGCGGAACGTATGGTCGGCGTGATGATGTCGATATCCCCGGCGAATGGCCGATCGGATCAGGGCATGAATATCTGATCGACGGCAATGTGTTTGTCGGCTCTGAGGTTCTGGATAACAATGGAGAACTTCAGAATATTTTTAGTACGGTTCGCGGTTCAGGAACGGGTTTAGCGGGTGCATGGTCGTCGGGTGACACAGGCCCGAACGGTGAGTGGTGGACCTTTCTGCCGCTTGACGGATTTGCGAATCCTAATTCAAGTTTAATTGCCATGAATAAATGGGTGGATTCCTGGCCGGCATTCTGGCCCGATAAATGGGACTCTGATGATCCCGGCTGGGCGAATGATGCTGTGGACGGCAATTCGGCTCGCGCCGCATGGAACGGCTATTTTGGAAAAGACAATTTCACCGCAGATGAAGAAGCCTTTTTCTATGCCGATGATTATATGAACAAAGAATTTCAGTTCTTCCCTGATTCAATTGATACAGAGCGGCGCGGACTGGGAATTCGGATGAGAGTGCGCAGTTTTCAGTGGAAAAATGCCCTTATCGAAGATGGAATCTTTCTGCTGTTTGATCTTGAAAATATCGGCACCTATCATCATGACAAGATGATCTTCGCCTACAAAATTGGGAACAATGTGGGTGAAACTGCATCTGGCGGCGGCAGTGAATACAGTGATGACAGCGGGGCCTTCGATCTTGAAACAGATCTTGCCTATCTCTGGGATTCAGATCATATCGGTTACGGCGGCTGGAACGAACCGGGATACTTTGGCGGGGCATTCCTCGAAAGCCCGGGAAACGCGGATGATGGTATCGACAATGATAACGATGGATTCAACGGAAGCGGCGATGTAATTTCTGAAGCCATGTTCGCGCCGCGCACACTTCAGGAAGGTGAAGAAGTGGTTGTCATTGATTATGAAACATTTGAGCGATCCAAGGTGACACTGACTCAAGACACTCTGATTGTTCATTACATCGATCAGACCTATGAATTCTGGGCCGGCAAGGTTGTCGAAGAAACACCCCGGAATTTGGTGGATGACAACCTGAATGGTTTGATTGATGAGAGCCAGGGAGCAGAAGTCGGAACGGGTGAGAATGCAATCCAAACCTATCTTTATGTCGGCGCCAAATGCATCAATTATTTTACGGATGCCGGAAAAGACAATCTGCTTCTTGATGAACGTCGTGATGATGGTATTGATAATGATGGCGATTGGAGTATAGAAGAAGATGATGTGGGCGCAGATGGCAAGGAATTCACAGGTGATACCGGCGAAGGAGACGGCTTGAGAACACCGGGTGAACCCCGTTTTGATCAGACAGACATTGATGAAACGGACATGCTGGGGCTCACCAGTTTTACCCTGTATATCTGGGCGGATATGCCCCACTATGAGGATGCGCTGGTCTGGAACAATACCATACCGGGATATCTCAATGATATTTTGCAAAATGACAATATCGAGCTGCTCTGGGGTTCCGGTTATTTCCCAATGACTCCAGGAGCTACAGAACGTTTCTCGATGGGTTTAATGGCCGGAGAGGGTACCACTCCCGATGATATTATCGAAAATAAATTCTGGTTCGCTGAAACCTATAACCAAAATTATAGATTTGCGAGAGCGCCCGATGCACCTGTCTTAAGAGCCGTTGCAGGTGATCACAGGGTCACCCTGTATTGGGATGCTGTTTCAGAAGATTCTTATGATGATTTCACCGGACGAAATGATTTTGAAGGATACAGAATCTATCGTTCCACGGATCAGGGATTCAATGACATGCGGGACATCTCAGATGGAAAAGGTATTGATACCTGGCGATGGCCAATGGCGCAGTTTGATCTGGATGACAACTATTTTGGATATTCTGAGGTCGCTTCAAAAGGTGTTCAGTTTTGGTTGGGCACGAATACCGGTTTGACACACTCCTTTGTGGACACCACGGCCATGAATGGATACCAATACTTTTATGCAGTGACAGCCTATGACTTTGGTGCTGTTGATATGGGAATCGCCCCCTCTGAATGTGCTTATTTTATCGCTTTGGATAAAACAGGTGAAGTGGAGGCAAAAAGCCCGAATGTTCAGGTGGTTACTCCTGAGGCCCCGTCTGCGGGATTTGAGGTAGCCAGGACAGGTGGTATGATCAAGGGAGAGACATCCACAACAGATAGCGAAGTGGATATTCGTATTGCTTATCCTGATGAAGTCACTGCCAACGATGGCCATGTCTATCGTATTACATTCAATGACACCATTGACAATGGCACTCCCTCAACACTCAGTTTCAATCTTATGGATGTTACTGAAAATGATACGCTGCTGAAAGAATCCACACTTTTTTATTCCTCTGATGAACTGCCAATCATTGATGGATTCCAGTTGAATTTCCGGAATGAGATTGAAACACTCGCCTTGAATGATAGCACCACAGGGTGGGGTGAAAGCAGCGACACGCTACTCTATCCGGTGGGTGTTCGTGCGTATTCCTATTCCAGAGGTGAAAAACTTCTGCAAGCTGCCGATTTTATGGTTGTCTTCGGTGAGGTGGGCATTGGCACTTCCACTGAGTATCAACGAGGCAATGATTTATTAGAGGCGATTGATGTCAACTTTAAGGTCATTAATATGAGCTTGAATGAAGAGTCACTTTTTGCTTTCCGCGAACAAGACTTTGACGTTGAAGGTGAAGGAATCTTTACTGGATATCAATATGGGCGACAAAACAGATCAGATGAAATCATTATTCTCAGTGATTCTCTGATAGCAGGTTGGCAGATTGGTTTATCCATTTCTACAGAAGATACTTTAAATCCGACAATCGGCGATACGCTCTTTGCCAGATTTAATAAACCATTTCTTTCTGCCGATTCAATGGAGTTCACACTGCATGGTCAGCACATTGATCAAGTTGCAGCAGAAGTGCAATTGGATGACATCCGGGTGGTTCCGAATCCGTATATTGTCTCCAACTCTTGGGAGCCCAAGAATCCATATAGTAACGGTCGTGGCCCGCGGGAGCTTCATTTCATCAATCTGCCTGCGGAATGTACAATCCGTATCTTTAATGTGAGAGGTCAGTTGGTCGAAATGCTTGAACATCAGCATGGTGAAAATCTCTCCAACGGAACCGAAGTATGGGATATGCTCACCAAAGACAATATTGATATTGCCTACGGAATCTATATTTATCATGTAGATGCCGGTAAAGCAGGCCAAAAAATCGGTAAATTTGCGGTTATCAAATAAAGAAAGAAAGTCAGAAGGAAGGATCTGCATGGTTGATCTTTCCGAATCTGACCAGGTATACTGTTATGAAAAATAGAAATGTCCAGATTCAACACTTATTCAGAAGTTCGGAAAGAATGGGCAGATCCCGTTTCCCCGATCTTCATTTCCTGACAATAAGGAGAGACGTCATGAAGAAAACAATGATTCTCTTTCTCTCGCTGCTGCTGTGCTTACCGATTTTTGCTCAATCTGTGAGTAAAGTGGGTACGACTGCAGCGACTTTTCTTAATATTGATGTGGGTGCACGTGCTGTTTCTATGGGCGGTGCGTTTACCACACTCAGCAATGATGCGTCCGCAGTTTATTGGAATCCTGCGGGGCTCGCGAGATTGGATCGGGCCGAGGCCATGTTCAATCACACAAAATGGCTTGCTGATATCAATTTTAATTTTGCGGCCATTGTGATACCGTTACAACAGATGGGCACATTCGGAGTGAGTGCCACTTTTCTGACCATGGATGAGATGGAGATGACAACGACTCTTTATCCGATGGGTAATGGGCAGATGTTCAGTGCGGGAAGTTATGCTTTTGCACTGTCGTATGCCAATAGTTTGACAGACCGCTTCTCTATTGGAGGCAGTGTCAAATATGTTCGTGAAAATATCCATAATTGTTCAGCCAATGGCGTGGCCATTGATATCGGTACTCTGTTCGAAACCCAGTTTAACGGCCTCATGATTGGAATGAGTATTTCAAATTACGGCACAAAGATGAAAATGAGCGGTATTGATCTACTCGTTCCTGCAGATTATGATCCAAGTATCGAAGGAAACAATGATGCGTTAAATGCCAATTTCCAGACAGACGGCTTTGATATGCCATTGATGTTCCGTGTCGGCTTGGGAATGGATGTACTCAAAGGTGCAGGTAACAGTAATCTGTACCTTGCTGTCGACGCTCTGCATCCAAACGATGATGTGGAATATCTGAATGTCGGAGCTGAATATATGTTCAATCAAATGGTTGCATTGAGAGGCGGGTATCGCTCTCTGTTCGGTTCCGAGGATTCTGAAGAAGGTCTGACCCTTGGCGGCGGCGTGAAATATCGTATTGTTGGATTTACTGAAATTCGTCTGGATTATGCATACCAGGATTTCGGTGTTCTTAACAATGTGCAACGGGTCTCGATTGGATTGGCCTTTTAGTCTCAATGCAAAATAGGGGACATGATTTGGATTGTGTCATAATGAGATTTTGGTTGAAATACGTTCCTCTTCCCCACGTGTATCCAAAATCTCAGCATGAAGGGTGCTTTACGATTGAGGTTGTAAAATACACTATCTTATAATCTAGATTATTTCCCCTTTATTCATTCGAAGCGTATCCACACTAATATGTGGATGCGCTTCTTCATTATCCATGTGGTTCCTCTTCAACAAGAATGGGTGAAAGCTTGTCACGTCAAACAGTTTTAAACGAGATACAGGATTGTGGCGCCGTTGTGATTCTCCGTCTTACAAATTCAGACAAGATTCTCCAGATCGCTGAAGCAATAATCCAAGGCGGGATGAAAGCAATTGAAGTCACTCTGAATACTCCAGGTGCGATTGAGGCCATTTCCAAACTGTGCAAAACATTGGGAGATAAGATTCTGATTGGAGCGGGCACAGTTCTGAATGGTGATGAGGCAGAAAAGGCCATCCATGCAGGAGCTAAATATGTGATAAGTCCCGTTTTTAAACCGGAGATTATCCACATGGCGCATGCACACGATTGCCCTGCCGTGCCCGGATGTATGACTCCCACAGAGATGCTTCAGGCCCATGAAGCTGGCGCGGATGTGATTAAGCTGTTTCCCGCAGAATCCTTTGGACCTGAATATATGAGATCCATCATGGCTCCCTTAAATCATCTGCGCATCATGCCGACGGGTGGTGTCCATGCGTCCAACGCGGGTGACTGGATTAGTGCAGGGGCTTTCTGTCTCGGTGTGGGTAGTGCAATTTTAGATAAAAAGGCCATCGCCGCAAACGATTTTCAGGCACTTAACAAAAAAGCTCGTGATTTTAAAGAGGCAATCCAACATGCGAGAGAGCAGATACATTAATTTATCACCAATTCTTAAAAAACATTGAAATCTTTCTTTGGGATTGGTATATTTACTTTCCAGCGATTATTATTGGCTAAAAAACAATTGAGAGGGAAGCAATGAAAATAGTAAATGGACAATCCATACCCAATTTGCCGTGGGAAGACCGGCCTGCCGGATCAAGCGAAGTGATGTGGCGCTATTCGAATAATCCAGTGATTCCCAGAGATATTCTACCTACCTCAAACAGTGTGTTTAACAGCGCGGTCATTCCTTATAAAGGTGAATTTGCAGGTGTGTTTCGTATTGATGATACGACACGCAAGATGCAGCTGCATCGCGGATTCAGCAAGGATGGATTAAAATGGAATATCGAACCGAATCCCATCAAATTTCAATGTGATGTTGATGAAATCAGTGAATTTGTGTATGGATACGATCCACGCGTGGTGGTCATTGACGGCCGGTATTATGTGATGTGGTGTAATTATTATCATGGCCCGACAATTGGCCTGGCCTGGTCGGATGATTTCGAAACCTTTCATCAGGTCGAGAATGCGTTTCTGCCCTTTAACCGAAACGGTGTTCTGTTTCCCCGAAAGATTGATGATAAATTTGTCTTACTCAGCAGGCCTTCAGACAGTGGGCATACGCCGTTCGGTGATATATTTTTAAGCCAAAGTCCTGATCTTGAATATTGGGGAAAGCACAGATGGGTCATGGGGCCTGTTGGAAATTCATGGCAGTATACCAAGATTGGCGGGGGACCGGCTCCGATTGAAACTTCAGAAGGATGGCTGATGATTTATCATGGTGTGCTTCAGTCCTGCAATGGATTTGTTTACAGTGCAGGTGTAGCCTTGCTCGATTTGGACGAGCCGTGGAAGGTGATTGGCCGCGCGAAACCTTATGTGCTCAACCCCCGTGCTTTGTATGAATGTGTGGGCGATGTGGCAAATGTGGTTTTCCCATGCGCGGCCCTCTGCGATCAAGATTCCAATAAACTTGCAGTCTATTATGGTGCTGCTGATACGGTAGTGGGATTGGCTTTTGCCAAGGTTGATGAGTTGGTGGATTTAATAAAGAAGACGTCATAAGAGAAAAACCTTCGGAGGCTTTAGCCTTTCCGGAGGTAACTATGTAAGAAAAGAGCGATGTACCCTGACTATCCGGGATACATCGCTCTTT
Source organism: Candidatus Zhuqueibacterota bacterium (assembly GCA_013202295.1). Taxonomy (GTDB): domain Bacteria; phylum Zhuqueibacterota; class QNDG01; order QNDG01; family JABMRT01; genus JABMRT01. Next base: position 23,034 of record JABMRT010000207.1, on the reverse strand, counting down.
GTATTGAGCTATGACATCATCCTTCGATGGAGTTTATCCTGAGTATGTTTAATGGCTCAGGATAAACATTTATCATTTTAATTCTAAACGGTTCAGAAACTCACGGTTAGGCTCGAGTAAACACCTCGTTGCGTGTAAGTGTACTGGGTATAATCGAGTTCAGGCTGATATTCCAGAATTGAGTCGTGCAGGAGATTCTGACCCACCAGAGAAAATTTACAATTTCTATATGGACGAAACCGCAGATTGAGATCCAAATTCAGATAATCCGGGATGTCAGCATCCTCTATATAATCCATATAACGCAGGACGCAGGTAGTAGAAACAGAGTGTGATAAATTAAAATTCATTTGAATTGTACCATTGTGAATGGGGCACTGTCTCTCAGTTCTATCCGCTGAGGGTTCATCTATTCCACCATGAGCGGCGTGCAGATTCATATGAATATGTGCGTATCCAAAAAGTATCTGCCAGGATTTTGTCAACTGAAGTTCGGTACTGAATTCAAAGCCATATCCGATTCCAGCAATTTTGTTGTCTGTCAGAATGGGGAATACAATGTATTCATAACCTGATTCATTCTCTTTGAAAGGTGTGTTGAAAAGACCGCTGAATACGTAATCATATTTATTATAAAATGCGGTCAAATCTATGGAGAACCATTCTTTTGAACTGTAGCGGCACCCAATTTCATGAGAAAGGAGTGTTTCGGATCGAAATTCAGGATTTCCTTCCATGCGAATCACGATGGGCATGTGCAGGAACGTCGTGTCCATAATCACCTGATCCACATAATATCCACCCGATTCAGCCCTGGATGGTGTTCGTACTGCTCTTGAGACCGCACCCCAAAATGTGATCGTATTATCCGGGAGATAGAGGAGACGGACATTCGGCTGGATCTCAAATCCATCAAAACTGTTATGTTCAAATTTGGAGCCCAGAGTGAGACGTAATCGTGATGGCACTATAAATATTTCATCCTGTATGAATGCACTCCAAAAAGGAAGATTTCTTTTTGATGGAAAAACGGACATGGCAAATGTGTTCTGATACTGATCCTGGAACAATCGCAATCCGATGCCGGCGATAACTTGCTGTCGATTTCCGATATCAAAAAGATAACTTGCATCCACTTCTGACGATTTGAATTTCGCATCGAGCGTTCCCTCTTCTCTCTGCGCGTTATCATGACTCATGGTAAACGTCCACACCGAAGCGTTCGCGAAATAATGCTGCCAGCTCATCAGAGCGCTGTATCCTCTGATCGCTCCACGATGCGCTTGCCATTCCATATAGGGAGGTTGGAGAGAAACTCCCTCCAGGTTGTGTCCGATCTCTCCGGAATAAATATCTGTTATACATCGAATGTTGTCACGGCCGGAGGGATCCCAGTCGAATCGTGCTCCTCCCCGCAGTACATCCCAACGATCCTTGGATTTATTTCCTTCTGCATCCACGAACGCATCGCGGTCAAAGTATTTTATATATCCTCGATAATGAAATTTCAATCCTACATTTTTGCCAAACCGGGCAACTCCAAAACGTCTTTCCTCAGTACCACTGCCCACTTTTAACAGTGCTCCCTGTGTGGCATTAGCGGTTTTGGTAATGATGTTGATGATTCCGTTTACTGCATTCGCGCCCCATAATGTGGCACCCGGACCGCGAATTACCTCGATGTGATCGATGTCCTCAATCATCACATCGTACATGTCCCAGAAAACGCCGGAGAAAAGGTGATTGTAGATAACACGTCCGTCAATGAGTACGAGCAGTTTGTTCGAGAATCGACCGATGAATCCGCGAGATGTGATCGCCCATTTATTCGCATCTATCCGGGCTACCTGCAAGCCGGGTACAAGACGGAGCGCTTCCGGTATACTTGTCGCTCCAGACATCCGGATGCTTTCACCTGTGATAACATATATTGCTGCCGCTGCCTGGAAAAGTGTCTCTTTTTTTCTGGATACCAGAGTCACTTCGTAGGCAGAAAGCTCTTGCAAACTCAATTCAGTTAAGTCTTTTGATTGTGAGAAAAGAATAAGGATTGGCAAATTTATGAATATAAAAACCAGCAACCGTTTCATCGTGTCACCTATAAATGATCAGAAAATTAATCATCAGGCCGAGTAAATTCAAGCACAGGGACTTTCGAGTCAGATCTGTTGTAAATTTCGGCTGGATAAAAAAAAGGATATAATAAAAATCCTCTTACAGAATGGAATGCACAGAATTACATTATGTGCTGAATTGAAGAAACGACTCTTATTTTGAATGCATAACTAAGTCATTTATCCAGCCTTATGATTCTGTTATTATATAAGCAATAAATATACCATGAAGTTGATTCCATGGTATTCGAGACAGTTGGTTAAGAATATTAACCCAATATTGAGCATTACAGCGAACAATTTGGGAGTTTTCGAAACTCATCTGGTTAAGAAAATGATTTAAAGGTTTTACAAATACTTAAATTAGAATAATGGTAGTTCGGGACTCGAAAAAAGAATTGTTAGATTATGCTATTGTATGTGGCAATGCATTGTTAATGGAAGACATCAGATCGAAGTCTGTAAAGGGTTTGATAATAATGTCGTGAGGATCCACGCCTTTCAACCGATCTGAGTGTAAATAATCTGAATTGGCTGTGATGAATATGATAGGAATGTCGAATTCAGCTTTGATTTTCTGTGCGGTATCAATCCCATCGACACTGCCACAGATTTTAATATCCATAAGGACTAACTCAGGGAGATTATTCCTTGTCATACGAATGGCGTCTTCGCTGTTATCCGCATACCCAACCACTTGATATCCTCCTTGGCGGAGTGACTGTTGAATTTCGAGGACGGTAATCATTTCATCTTCGACGATCAAGATTTTTAAATCGTTAGTTAGAATCGCGTGCATAATTATATAAATTCCTTAAACTTGATTGTATATGTTGTTCCATGCTTACGGTTAATTGTAATCTGGCCATGTAGCTGTTTGGTCAGAGCCTGAACCAGACGTAAACCCAGTGAGTCAGATGTTTCCGGATTAACCTTTTCTGGAATGCCAATTCCATTATCACTGATTATTAACGTGTGATAACGGCAATTTATTTCTTGAGTTGACTCCGGGGGCATTGATTCCTCATTTAATTGGATTTTAATGCGGCCTTTCTTGAGATCTGGAAACGCGTATTTTAAGGAGTTTGAAAGCAATTCATTAATCAATAATCCGCATGGTATGGCTGTATTCAACTCAATGTGAACGTCTTTGATCTGAATATCGATGTCTACATTCTGAATCTGTTGGTGATAGATATGGAACAAGTGATTTGTTAGATTGCGAATATACTCATTAAAATTAATTTTAGAAAAGTCTTTTGAACTGTAAAGCTGTTCATGAATTAACGCCATTGAATGAACCCGGTCATGGCAATCTTGAAGCTGTGTGGTGGTTTCAAGATTATCAATTTCACTGATTTGCAATTTAAGAAGACTTGAAATGATTTGAAGATTATTTTTAACTCTGTGGTGAATCTCTTGCAGAAGAATCTCTTTCTCTGCCAGGCTTTCTTTTATTTGACTTTCGATTTTCTGTCGGACAATCAACTCGTCACCAAGTTTCACTGTTTGATTTTCGAGTTTGAATGAAGTCTCCCGAAGCGCGATATCTCTGTCTTCAATTTGTGCAAGCATGTCATTAAACCGGTTGACCAGGAATCCAAGCTCATCGTCGCATTTTTGATCAACACGGATTGAATAATCCTCTTTTTCTGAAATCCGTTTTGCTGTTTCAGTCAAAGCAAAAATCGGTTTGGTAATGAAAGTCTGAAATCGGGAAGTGAGAATAATGATGAAAATAAACGCCGTACTTATTAGGGTTGCCATAGTACCAATGTAATTTCTGAGACGATCCTGAAGTGCTTTAAGATCTGATTCGATGACGACTGTACCGATGATTTCCTGATCAAGAACAATCGGATGAACAAGGAGTAGTCGCCCGTTAAAAAAGACAGCCCTCTCTTCAGAGATCAACTGTTTTGGTAGTGTATGTTCCTTGGATACCCATCCACCAGGGATGATTGAATGAATGGAATTTGTAAACATCTTTAGGTGCAAGTTCGGATTTAAATCGGATCGAACGTATAACGCGAACTCGGTACCATTGGATTGATAGATACCGCTCAACAAAATGTTAGGATTGGCTCTCATACCTATAATGATATCCTGCGCGTCATTAGGGATATTAAACAAAAGAGCCGCTGTGCAATTATTGCCAATCATCTCTGATTGAATTTTCAGATCCTGGATCATTTTCTTTCTGTGTTGTCCCCGATCATATACAAGGAAACTCAGCGAAGCAAAAATCAAAGCGCAACCACTCACCGAAAGCACCATAGCGATCAGTTTGTATTTGATCGATATGTTTCTGAATCTCTGGAGTGATATGTTTACGATGTTCGTCATTCGACTACCCGGGCGACCCGTAATAATTTTGCACTGACCTCGAGATTGACTGCCTCCAGAGCCGAACGGTTGATTTCAAAGCAGAGGCGGTCATCGGCAATGATAAAATGAATCATTCCTCCAATTCGGGTAAAATATTCAGCGTTGCTGATTGTCAGCACAGGATCGTTCTTCAATGCATTGATCGTCGAGATCTGATAACGCCTTTCAATGTCATTTAAGTAAACGATGTGACATGAATCCAATTCTTGATTGGTATAAATGACTTTCACTTCAATGTGCCGGTCATTAATTGTGCGATCTTGAATTAGTTCTTTGAATTCTTTTTCAACTTCAGAATGTCCAAAAAAGGTAATACAGATCGGTTGGTCTGCAGTTTTAAATACATGTTCAGGCCATGTTATAAATTTTATGAAATTGTAAATGTATGCTGCTCTGGCCTGATGCTCAGTGAGGGTGTTGCCCTGAAAGTGAAAGATAGGACTGGCAATCAATAGGAGGGTAATGATAATATTTCGATATCTCATCGAAAGATTCGGAATGTGCAATTTAGCGAATCCTTTTACATTATATAAAATACGCGTTTATATGAATTCCAAAAATGTAGCTCATGTGTTAGTTAAAAATCCATATTAAAACAATGACTGTGTTGCTGTAAATGAGAAGACATCCACTTGGCTCATTTATGATTCGTCTGGTTAAAGAGCCAGTTAAATTTTACGAAGATTCCTCGTTGTATCATTGCGTTTTTCGAATAACTCAATTCGGGCACAAATTCAAGCCGATGTTCATGTAACAGATTTTGCCCGATAATACTCAATTGATATTGGCGGCTTATTTGTAATCCCAAGCGAAGATCAAGGTCGAAATAATCCGAGATTGAAAGTTCAGGAAGTTCGTCCATGTACCTCAGACATGCGTCTAACTCAATGTTCTTCAAAAGATTCATTGACGATCTCAGAAATCCCTGATGTCTGGGGATCTGCCCTTCAATATTATCCACTTGATTGATATACAAGCCATTACCGCCGCTCACATAGTGCATGTTTGCTTTTGAGAACGTATAAGAACATTGTATTCTCCAGGTCTTGCTTACCTGATAATCCAGAAGTGTTTCAACACCATAGATCTGACCGGCTATTTTATTTTCCGATGTCGCATAGAAAATGTAATATTGAGGATAAGGAGAAGGATCGATTTCTATAAAGCCCATATTTCCAGAAACCAGGTGATTATAATCGTTATAAAAAGCAGCCACATCCAAAAGAAACTGATTCGAAGGACAGTGCCGATAACCGATCTCATACGCAATGAGTGATTCTGAACGAAGATCAGGATTGCCCCAATACCCGAAAATCATCGGCAAGTCAAACAACATTGTACCGTCCATGGATGCCAGGTGGCGTCCTTCAACTTCAGCGAGTGAGGGCGTTCGAACGGCTTTGGAGACAGCGGTCCAGAAGGTGTGAACCGTATTGGGCGTAAAAAGGAGACGAGCGTTTGGCTGTATTTCGAATCCAGTATAATAGTAGTGTTCGAATTTACTGCCTAAAGTTAAACGGAGCCGTTCTTTTAATATTTGAATGTCATCCTGAATAAATGCGCTGTATAGATTTTGCGTTCTCACATTTGAATCGATATACATGATATTATTGTAAGCATATTCATGCCGGATCAAACGGAAAGCAGCACCACAGATGACTTGATGGCGTCGTCCCCAATCAAACAGATAATCCAAATCAATATTAAATGTGCGCATACTGCCATTGACAACACCCTCGTCTCGATTCAGGTAATCGTAATAGGTTTGAAGATTGAGAACAGATGCGTTATTAAAAATAGATTGCGAATGAAATTGCACATGCATTCCTCGCATATCGCCGTTGTACTTGCGACTGTTCATATGCGGTGGATCAAGCGTTACTGTCTCGAGTGTATGATTCAGATTGCCACAGTAAAAGTCGGACTCAAGACTCATCAGGTGGTTTGGTGATTTTTCCCAGTCAGCACGAAGGCCGTTGTGTAGAATGTCCCAGTCATCCGCTGCCGGATCGCCATTTATAAGGAGAGATTGATCCCGTTTAATATATTTCGAGAATCCGCGGATAGAAACATTTTTACTGATTTCAGTGCCGTATCGTGCAGTACCAAAGATCCGTTCCTCTGTACCAACACCTACGGAGATCAGTCCGCCTTGAGTTTCTTTTGTATGCTTGGTGACAATATTGATAATTCCGTTGACCGCGTTTGCTCCCCAAAGGGTTGCACCAGGTCCCCGGATCACTTCGATGCGCTCGATATCCTCCAGCATCACGTCCTGCATGGACCAGAAGACGCCGGAGAACAGCGGGGAGTACACAGATCGCCCATCAATGAGTACCAGAAGTTTGTTAGAAAAACGTCCGATAAAGCCGCGAGTGCTGACGGCCCATTTGTTGGCGTCGATTCTTGCCACCTGGAATCCAGGCACCAGCCTCAGCAATTCCGGGATGCTTGTTGCCCCTGAGCGCCGGATGTCCTCATTCGTCAATACAAAGACAGCCGCGGCTGCTCGTATAAATTTTTCCTCTTTCTTTGAGACCAGGGTCACTTTCTGGTCAATCAGATCTTGAAGGCTGAATTCAGCCAAATCCAAATTCTGTGTGAATCCAGTGAACCATTGAAAAATAAAAAGTGTGATTATTAGACGTTTTTTCATGTCATTCAATAAAAAAAACATAACGGTGAGTAATCAATTCTCCTGACTTTTCAGGGAGAAAAGGGGAAAAGTAATTTTTGTTTTTTAAAAGTGCCAATGTCGAACGATAACGATTCATTGATCTGCAATTTGAAAATGGATTCATCCTTTCTATTTCATTTTGAAATCGAAAGAGAATTAAATTGAACCTGATTCGATGTTCATCCGTTCGATGGAACATGTTATATTGTTTAGGCAAATAATAGACCAGTAAAACATAGTACTTTCGCTTTAAGTGAGTTTTATTATCTCGGTATCCCTGAAAAGCTGATCCGGGACATACAGATTCAATTGTCTATAGAGGAATGGCGGTACACTGATATCGGCCAGATAGAGGTCTCCAACCATCGACTTGTTTTCGGGTTTAAGGAGTCCCATTTTAGGTAGAGCCAGTGTCATCGTTGCTGATGCTTTGATAAAGGGAACATATACCTCTCCGGTTGTTGCCTCCATTCCTGATGGGAGATCGAGCGAAAGGATTGGTGTATCCTCCAAATTTGCCCATCGTATTAAATTTGCTACATCGCCTCTTGGTGGACCGGACAGGCTGTAGCCGATCAAACCGTCAATAATCAAACGGGGCGTTTTCATTTTAATCAGAAATCCATATGGTATAATATCCAAGTCCATCTTTTTAAGAATGTTCAATTGCAGTAAAGGAATGCCCGTGTATTCATCTTCCGGTTTACTCAATACAATCTTGACAGGATATCTCCAATTTGCCAGATGACGTGCACACACGAGTGCGCCTCCACCATTGCCACCTTTTCCCGCCAGGACAATTATATCGCTTTCTTTGTCCTTCTGTAGATATTTATATTGGGCTAGGCGGGCAAGGTTACGGCCTGCGTTTTCCATCATTTGTATGAGTTGGATGCCCATTTCTTCAATCATCAAGCGATCCACTTCTCGCATTTGGTCTGTTGTAAGAGCAGGGATTTTATGGTGTGAAATATTCGGAAATTGCATTGACTGATGTCCAAAAATGAAGGGGCTTATCATGATAAGCCCCTTCGGAAGATGATAAATGTTTAATATCCGAATAATCGGGGCAGCACTTCCACAATCCATGGAATGTAGGTCACAAGAAGGAGGGAGACGATCATCACTGCGTAGAAAGGAAGGAGCGATTTAGTCACACGTGCGATTGTGGTTTTACCGATACTGCATCCCAAGAAAAGGACGGCACCTACAGGAGGTGTGCAAAGCCCGATGCAGAGGTTGAGTACCATCACAATCCCGAAATGGAGGGGCGACATACCAAGCTGTGTGACAATGGGTAGAAAGATGGGAGTGAAAATTAAGACAGCCGGAGTCATATCCATAAATGTGCCCACGACCAGAAGGATGAGATTGATCATCAGCAGTATCACATATTTACTGCTTGAAAATCCGATCAGAGCTGCAGTGATATCCTGCGGGATGTTTTCATAGGACAGAATCCATGACATCGCTTTCGATGTGCCGATTAGAAGCATTACGATAGCAGTGGTTTCCACCGTCTTGAGAAGGATCTCCGGCATTTGTTTGAATTTTACTTCCCGATAAAAAACGACTGAAAGCAGCAGGGAATAAAGAACGGCCACTGCGCTTGCCTCGGTCGCCGTAAAATATCCCGCAATAATTCCCCCGATCACAATCACAATAAGTAGCAGACTAGGAATAGCATCCAGAAATCGTTTCAAGCCCACAAGAAAATTGTCTCTTCGTCCCACTGGATATTTTTTAATCATGGCGACGATGGCGCAGACACCCATCAGGCCAAGTCCAACTAAAATACCGGGAAGATATCCCGCGATAAACAGAGCAGCGATAGAAACTCCTCCACTAGCGAGAGAATAGACGATTAGCACATTACTCGGTGGGATCAACAATCCGGTTGTAGCGGCAGTGACGGTTACGGCCGTATTGAAATCTTTATCATAACCATCTTTGTTCATCATGGGAATCATGAATCCGCCGATGGCAGAGGTCGCGGCTGCGGCCGATCCGGAAATTGCGCCGAAAAACATGCAGGCCAATACATTCACATAGGCCAGACCGCCAGGAAACATGCCAACCAAAACTTTGGCAAAATCCACCAGCCTTCGTGCGATGCCACCTCGGCCCATCAAGAGTCCTGACAAAATAAAAAAGGGAATCGCAAGCAGTGCGAAGCTGTTGATGCCTGTGGCCATTTGTTGGGCCACGGTCGTAATCGCCGGTCCAGGCGGGATCGTGAACAACATGGTTAATATGGTTGTGATGCCAATCGCGATGGCGATTGGTACGCTTAAAAGCAAGAGAATGACAAAACTAACAACCAGGACAAGCACGGACAATTCCATGATGTCTCGCTCCTTTATTTACTGGGTTAATCCAATGCGCTGATTTGATGTTCAGACAATTCTTCTGACCCCTTTAATGCCTTATAGATAAATCCGGCAGAATAGAGAATCATCAAAAGGCCAGAGAAGGGGAGGACGATGTAAATGTATCCCATTGGAACATTCAGTCCTGGTGAAATCTGGTTCAATGACAGGGTGAGCTGTACCAGTTTCATTCCGCCGATGACCATGATGAAAAGTGCAAAGAGTGCCACAAAAACATAGATGATGACATCAGATATTTGACGTTTGACGCCTTGCAGTCTATAGGTCAGGATGTCAATCCCCAAATGAGATTTCGTATACAGCGCGTGACTGGCTCCGAGAACGCCGATCCAGATCAATAGAAAACCCGCTAATTCTTCTGTAAATGAACTGGGATTTTTTAATATGAATCGGGTGATCACTTGCCAGGTGACATCCAGTACAATCGCTGCCATGAGAACGATTAATAATTTCGAAATAATGGTATTAATGAATTTGATCACTTTCAGCATTGCAATTTCCCCTGTTTATTCAATGGCTTCGATTTTTTGAATAAGATTGTAAATCGATGTCCCTTTATATGATTCATGCATGGCCTTGACCTTTTCCCGGAAAGGCGCTTTGTCGGGATAGAGGATTTGCACGCCCGCCTCCTGAACGACACGAAAGGCTTCATCCACTGCCTCTTTCCAGAACTGACGCTGGGCAATGACTGATTCATCCACTGCTTCCTGTAGCCAGGTCTGTTCCTGGCGTGAGAGTCGGTTCCAGACCACGGTACTCATTAGAAGGATATCCGGCACGGACGTGTGCTCATCCAAACTATAATATTTACAGACTTCGTAATGACGGGACAGATGAAAACTGGGTGGATTGTTTTCAGCGCCATCGACCACACCCTGCTGCAAGGCCGTATAAAGTTCGCCCCAGGGAATAGGCGTTGCAGATCCTCCAAGGCTTTTCACCATGGACATGGAGGTAATGGATTTCATAACCCGGATTTTAAGTCCTTCAAGATCTTTCGGCGATTCAATCGGGCGATCCTTCGTATAAAAGCTGCGGTTGCCCGCATCATAATAGCAGAGTCCGCGAACGAGATAATCCTGCCCCGCGAGGAGAAGCTGCTTGCCGATTTCTCCTTCCAATACTTTCCAGCGATGGGCGTCATCCCGAAAGAGATAGGGCACACCAAATATTTTCATTTCCGGCACAAAGGATTCCAATGGCGCGGTGGAGACCTTGGTCATGGATAGGCTGCCGATTTGAAGCATTTCAATCAACTCGCGCTCATTGCCCAACTGTCCGCTTGGATAAATATCGATGCGCATTCGTCCATCAGATTTCTCAACAAGCTTCTCCGCCATAACGATCATACCTTTGTGCACCGGATGTGAAATATCCAGTGCATGGGCCAATTTCAAAACAGTGACACGGGAACTGGTTTGGCATGAGGTCAAGAACAATCCTGTGAGACACAGGAATAGGAGTTTTCTCATAGATTTCACCTTATTTGATCAGATGGTTGTTTCAGTATGTAATTAACATAATATTGGTGAATAAATGAAGTTAATTACTGTGAAAAACATGTTATAACATTATGACACGTTTGGGTCTTTGAAATTTAAATGCATAAAACGTAATGAGTTGTTCTAGTTCTTTTTCTTACCACTGCAAATCTCCTTCATGAACGCCATGAGCGGTTTAGCGAATTCCTCACGCTCCAAAGCAAATTCAATTGTGGTTTTCAGATAATCAAGTTTATTACCGATGTCATATCGTTTGCCTTCGAATTTATAGGCCATAATTTTTTCGCGTTGCATCAAGATCTTTAATGCATCCGTAATCTGAATTTCATTATTCTTACCGCGAGGCGTCTCTTCCAAAGCCTTGTATATTTCCGGTGTCAGAATGTAGCGTGCGGCAATTGCAAAATTGGATGGCGCTTCTTTGGGTGTGGGCTTCTCGATGAGATCTGTGACTTCCATGATATGGTCGCTGATCTGATTGCCTCCGAGGATTCCGTAACGTGAGACTTTCTCCTTCGGTACGGTTTCGACTCCCAGAATCGAACATTGATATTGTTCATAGATGTCGATCAGTTGTTGGGTAACCGGGATCGCAGAGCGCATCACCGTATCACCCAGCAACACGACAAAGGGCTCGTCCCCTGTATGAAACCGGGCGTGATTGATCGCATCACCGAGTCCGTTCATTTCTTTTTGTCGAATAAAGTGAATGTTCGCCATATCCGATAAACGACGGATCTCATCATTCCAGGCTTGGTTTCCATTGCCCTCAAGATGGGATTCCAGTTCGAAATTACGATCAAAATGATCTTCAATGGCCCGCTTGCCTTTGCCGGTAATTACTAGGATATCTTCAATACCTGCGTCCACTGCTTCTTGGATCACGTATTGAATGGTAGGTGTATCAATGATCGGTAGCATTTCTTTGGGTTGTACTTTGGTAGCTGGGAGAAATCGTGTTCCCAATCCCGCAGCAGGTATGACAGCTTTCTTTACCATGATTCTATCCGTTCTCCTACATAATATAGGGCTTGATTACTCTGGCGTTTACCTTTTTTAATTCAATGGCCAACCGGTTCAACATGGCATCATCCATGTAAATACCGATAATAGAGCCGCCACTACCTGTGAATTTCGCTGAAGCGCCGCATTTCCGAGCCGTATTCACAAGATCCCAATTATGCTCGGATATGGGCATGATTCGGGAGCGGCAGTCGAAATTCTCATCCATTAATTTGTGGAGTGTGTCATACTCCTTCTGAAGAATAGCTTCGCGGCCCTCTTCAGCGATTTGCGCGATCCGGTCTAATGCCCCAATGACTTCAGGATCATTTTTCTCCCAACGTGCGCGAACCGTGTTCAGCACTTTGCCGGATACTTTACTCAGATCAGTCCGGTACGCAATAAAAAGTTTGGGCAGTAAGGACGGATCCAACCGTTCATAATCACCATGTCCTTTTTGATCCATAATGGATTTATCGAAGTTCATGTACACACAGCCTTCATAGGCTTGAATGACCCGGTCCTGCAATCCGGCATTGATGCCCAATTCATCCATTTCCGCAGAGAGAACAACGTTCGGCAGAATGTCAAGCGGGATGTCAATTTCGTAAAATCGCATCAAGGCGCGCATGGTGGCTGTGATAATGGCGCTTGAACCGGCCAATCCGACCTGACGGGGGATTGAACTGCGATACCGGATTGTGAAATTTTTATGGGAGAATTTAAATCCCTGGTTCGTGCAGTATTCAAAGAATGTTTTGATTGCCGCTTTGAGAAGGCGGGTGCCGCCATAATAGCCGGTCAACTGCACGGATTCCATGAGGTGATAGATGTTCCGGTAGGTATTGGTATCTTCGATCTGGGGTTCGATTTGGAGTTCCGGGGACTCATAAAGCGAGACATGCGCACTGAAATTCCTCACGCTGATTGAAATGGTCTTTCCAAAATATCCATCTGATGGATTGCCGAGAAGCCCTGCCCGAGCAAATGCCCGTTGTTCAATGATCATGGATTGTCCAAGTCAATTCTATTTCTGAAAATTCAAGATGTTACAATATCGAGGAAAAATTGTAAAAAGTCAAGAAAGAGATTCGTATGTTGTGAGGTCATCCATCGTAAGGTCGCAGGCAGTATATCGTATGTCGAAAAAGAAAAAGCCCAGCTTCAGAAAGCAGCCGGGCTACGATATACTACATACGATCTACGACCTAACGAATTATCCCAGAATGACTTCGACTTTGTAGGTCTTTCCTGCATCCATCACTGGAATGACATGACCTTCTATTTCTTTGCCATCCACAATCATTTGCTTCACGCCTTTTGAAACTCCATTTGGGTTTTCTACTGCAATCTCAAATTTTGCACCCCTGAATGTTCTATTTACTTTGTATCCTTTCCAGTCTTTCGGGATACAAGGATTTACACTTAATCCATTATAATCTGGTTTTATTCCCAGAATATATTGAGTAATAGATACAAAAGTCCAGGAAGCTGTACCAGTCAACCATGAGTTCTTTGCCTCGCCAGGTTTAAAGGCATCTTTCCCAGCAATCATTTGTGAAAACACATATGGCTCTGTTTTATGTAATTCACTAATGTCTTCCAAGTAAGTCGGGCAAATCTTTTTGTAGTAATCCCAAGCACGGTCACCATTTCCGACCATCGTTTCTCCAATGATAATCCATGGATTGTTATGACAGAAGATACCGGCATTTTCTTTATATCCTTCAGGATATGTTGAAATCTCGCCATATTCAATATGATATTTTGTAAAGGCTGGATTGTTTAAAACGATACCATATTTGCAATCCAATCTTTCTTTTACTGAATCAAGCGCTTTTTTAGCCCTGCCATCATCTACGCCTATTTCAGCCATGGTACACATACCTTGTGATTCGATAAATATTTTACCTTCTTCGTTCTCTTTGCTTCCGATTTTTTTGCCGTAATGATCGTAAGCCCTAATGAACCATTCGCCATCCCAGCCATGCTCGTCAATTACTGTTTTCATATCTTCAATATGTTTCTGCGCAGAATTTGCTTCATCAGTTTTACCTAATTCATTACAAATAGCAACAAATTCTTTTCCATATAATACAAACATACCTGCGATAAATACTGATTCGGCAACGCCGCCTTCTTTGTTTTCAGTCGTTTGGAATGCTTCCCCAGGAGTATTTGAAAAGCAATTCAGGTTTAAGCAATCATTCCAGTCGGCACGACCAATTAAGGGAAGTTTATGTGGGCCCAAATTATTTGTCACATGATTGAACGATCGTTTTAAATGTTCGAATAATGAAGCCTTGTTGTTTTCATCATTATCAAATGGAACCATATCATCAAGAATAGACCAGTCGCCTGTTTCTTTAATATAGTCAGATGTTGCCAAAATTAACCATAATGGATCATCATTGAAATTTCCGCCAACATCATTGTTGCCACGTTTTGTAAGAGGCTGATACTGGTGATAAGCGCCACCATTTTCAAATTGTGTCGAGGCAATATCAATAATTCTTTCACGAGCTCTTTCAGGAATTTGGTGCACAAAACCAATTAAGTCCTGACAAGAATCACGGAATCCCATACCACGGCCAATGCCTGATTCAAAAAATGAAGCACTTCGGCTAAAATTGAAGGTTACCATACATTGGTATTGATTCCAAACATTTACAATTCTGTTAATGTTGTTATCAGAATGCTCTACATGAAATTTTGAAAGGAGGTCGTCCCAGAATTTATTAAGATCTTTAAAAGCCTTATTTACATCATCCGCTGTGGCAAATTGGGAGATCATTTTTTCAGCAGGTATTTTGTTGATGATCTGGTTTGAAACGAATTTCTCTTCCTGTACATTTTCGCAATATCCCAGAATGAATACCAGTTCTTTTACTTCACCGGCGTTTAATTCAATCTCAATGCAATGCGATGCAACGGGTGACCATCCATGTGCTTCGGTATTTTTTGGTTTTCCTTCCATGACGACATCGGGCGCTTCAAATCCATTATACAAACCGATAAACGATTCACGGTCGGTATCAAAACCCGCGATATTTTCATTCACATGGTAAAAAGCATAATGGTTTCTTCTTTCCCTGTATTCGGTTTTATGATATAAAGTTGAACCAACAATTTCTACCTGGCCGGTTGAGAAATTGCGCTGGAAGTTTGTCGTATCTTCATTCGCATCCCAAAGGCACCATTCCACAAATGAAAAAAGTTTGAATTTTTTAGATTCCTTGCTTTTATTGGTCAGTTTTACTTTTTGAATTTCACCCCAGAATTTCAAAGGAACCATAAATAATATTTCAGCTTCTAGGTCATTTCTTTCACCTGTAATTTGAGTGTAACCCATTCCGTGTTTGCATTCGTAATTATCCAACTTCGCTTTAACCGGTTTCCATCCTGGTGACCAGACATCTCCACCTTCATTAACATAGAAGTATTTTCCACCCGCATCCATTGGTACATTGTTGTAGCGGTACCGGGTGATTCTTCTTAACCGTGCATCTTTATAAAAACTATATCCACCGGCTGTATTTGAGATGAGAGAGAAAAAGTCTTCGTTACCAAGATAGTTAATCCATGGCCAGGGAGTTTTAGGATCAGTAATCACATATTCCCTGTCGTTGTCGTTAAAATAACCAAATTTCATTGGACGCCTCGTGTTTATATAAAAATGATCTTTTACTCTCAAACGTTTGCGGAACTGTCTCCAGAAAAAGTCTGGTTGTCAACCAGACTTTGTGGATGTGTAATGTCCACGCGTTTGTTACCTGAAAAAAAATTATCAGCATCCGCCAGATATTATCAAAACACTGATCGGATGTGGATATAAATCAATTCCTTTATTTTGCCAGACCCAGCGGACTGAAAATGAAATAGAGAATTAGGGTCAGGGCGATAACAATCAAGCCTACGATGAGTGCTCCCTTTGAGGTCTCTAGATTCAGATTCGTCTGCTGTTTAAATTCAACCGGTTTAGGTAACGGCCTGATCGCTGTTATTAACCCCATTACGAGTAGGCACAGCGCGAAGCAGATAGCCATGCGGTTCAGAAACTGAATTTGGGGAGCAGCCAGTTTCAGGATTCCATAGGCCGCTATATTTGTCAGAAGTCCAACCACACCGGCCATGGGCGGAGCTTTACGCACCAGCAATCCAAAAGCAAATACGGCCAGGATGCCGGGAGAGATAAATCCCTGACCTTCCTGAATGATGGTGAAAATCGAGTTGCTTATTTTCGGATTACCCAATTGTGGGGCGAGCGTGATCGCGATAAATGCGAAGGCGACTACACAAATACGTCCGAGCAGTACCTGGCTTTTCTGTGAGGCTTCCGGAGCCATGTAACGTTTGTAAATATCCATTGTGAATATTGTAGAAGAGGCATTGAGCATGGCAGCCAGTGAACTAACCACAGCGCCGAGAAGAGCGGCAAGGACAAACCCAAGCAGGCCTACACCCTGGGGCAAGACATTCCCGAGGAGTTGGGCCATGGCAGTGTCGTACTTATAAGCAATAAATTTCTCAGTGGATGTCGCATTCCCTGTCGCTTCAGCCATGTGGCTGGCATTCGCATTGTAAACTGTTACCTCCGCAGCAAGGGCCGGGAAAACACTCTTCCAGGCCTTGTCTTCAGACTTGAAAAGGGCATATTTTGAAACATCTGTTGCGGCATAATCGGATTTTAAAATGGGGAGAACAAAAGGATTCTTCGCCCTGACCAGAGTCATTTTCTCTTGATCTTCATAGAGAGCTATTAGAAAACGGTCCGGATTCCAGGCTGCGATCATTGAATCCGGTGGTGCTTCTGCAACCTCAACCATTTGTGTGTTTGGGTTGGCCATGACATATTTGGCCATAATCTTGGCATTGTCCTGAATAGCTTCAGTTTGCATGTTATTTGAATATAGATTGAAAGCGATGATTCCGGGAATCACGATGAAAAATGGGATGACGAGCTTTAATGCAGCTGCAAAAACAATCCCTTTTTGTCCTTCTTTCAACGAGGCAGAACCGAGTGTACGCTGGGTGATATACTGATTCAATCCCCAATAGTAAAAGTTTGGAATCCAAAGCCCGAGCATAAGAGCTGTCCATGGCAGAATTGTATCCGTCTTTGGTAGAAACATATTCATTCGGATCCGGTTCAGATCCCAGAACCGTTCAACAGCTCCCTGGTCAGGAGATAACGCTTTCATAGCAACTTCACCAGTTTCGACATTTACGATTTGTGCTGCGACGCTGGCCTGTCCCAATTTAATAAACGCGAAGACCATGATAATCGCTCCACCAACAATCAACGCACTACCCTGAATTAGATCTGCCCAAGCGCAGGCTTTCAAACCACCGGCTGCCACGTAGAGCATTGCAATCACGCCAATTATTAGTGAGCCGGTTGTCAGGGGTACATGATACCCCATTTGTCCGGCCAGGGTTCGAATCGTCACAGCGCCGGCATAAGTTACAGATCCCAGTAATAGCATGTATATAAAGATAGTCGCAGATGCCATGATGGTTCGAGCTGTGCTGTTGTAACGAACTTCCAGAAATTCGGGCATGGTGAAAATCCCGGCGCGTAGGAAGTAGGGCAGAAATCCAAATGCCACAACCACGAGTGTAATGGCTGCCATCCACTCATAACTTGCAATCGCCAGACCGACGTGACTGGCTGCATTGCCGCTCATACCCACAAATTGTTCGGTTGAGATATTGGCCGCGATCAGAGAAAATCCGATCAGCCACCAGGTCAAGCCACGGCCGGCCAGAAAATAATCTTCACCAGTTTGCTCTTTTCGGCTTTTAAGAATGCCGATTGTGATTACACTGATGATAAATGCAAAAAAGATAATTATATCAACGGTTCCAAAATGCATTGATTGTCCTCCCAATTGTGGATTATCTTATCGAGACAAAATGATGTGTAAGTTAATATATGTAGAACTTAATATCAAACAGTTTTATAGATTTTTCAGTCTTCCCGGTCTAGTATTCGGTTTAATTGGGTTAAATTTGAAAAAGTTATCAATAAAATTACTTGACATTAGAATTTCTATTTGGTATACTCAATATACCTAATGGGCCTAATCAAGGAGAAGGACACTGGCAATTAATCATACAAGTCCGGTACCTCTTTATCAGCAAATTATTGAGGATATCCAAACCCAGATCGAGACAGGTAAACTGAGCGGAGGAAATCAGATTGCACCTAACGTGGAACTGGCAAAGTCTTATGATGTCAGCCTGATCACAATAAAAAAGGCGCTCGCAGAACTCATCCGGGATGGATTTCTTTATGGACGGGTTGGAAAAGGGACTTTTGTCGCAAAAATAGGAGCTCGAAAGCGGGAAGCGGGAGTCGGAACGATTGGGTTGGTGTTGACAGATTTTAATAATCCATTCTTCATGCAAATTTCACATCATTTAGAAGAACATAGCTCTACTCGTGGATGCAAGCTGCTTTTTTCCTATTCCTCGAATGACTTCAAACGTGAAGAAAATCAAATTCATCATTTTCAAGAGATGGGAGTCAAGGGGCTGATTATCGCCTCCACTGAACATACGAACCGGGTACCCCAGATTGTGCGGGAATTGCATGAAACCCATTTCCCCTATGTGATGATTTCATATATCGAAGATCCCGCGATTCATTATGTCGGCACCGATCATGAACGAGGTGCGATGATGGCCACCGAATGCCTGATTCATTCCGGTTGTCAGAGACTGGGATATATCAATGCGGAAAAGAATAATCCACTGGGTGCGTTGCGCCGACAAGGATTTTTACTCGCACTGCGTGAACATGGACTGGATTATATTCCTGAATTCGAATTTGCTTTTCCCGCTTCCAGGGAGGATTATGAATCTGGATTCGCGATTGGAGAAGATTTTTACAGGCTGCCGGATTGTCCCGATGGAGTTTTTGCGTTCAATGATCAATCCGCGCTTGGATTTGAACGTGCTCTCAAAGCGGGTGGATTGCGCATTCCAGGAGATGTATCACTTGTCGGATTTGACGATGTAACATTTCCCATTCCTCCACCGGTTCCTCTGACAACCATTCATCAGCCCTCTGATCAAATTGCAGACAAGGCGCTCGAAGTGTTAATTTCACAAATTGAAAATAAACCGTTTGTACCACGGACGATTCTTAAACCCACAATCATTCACAGGGAGTCTTGTTGCATATAAAAACAGTATGTGGTGAGTAGTAAGCGGTCCACAGCCAACATCTCTTAGAAATATTACTGGAAAAGGATAACGAGAAATGACCATCGGAAAATATTCATTCGGTATGGGTGACCGGTTCGGACATCAGGGTAAGGCCCAGTTGGCTGTTCTCCAGAAAGCAAAGGAGGCGGGTGTCACAATTTCACCAGTGTGGAATAAATCTTATCGTGAGCATCAGATTATTTACACCACACAGGATTCTGTCCGCCAAGAAGCAGACGAAGCTATCCAGGTGCTTGGATGGAAGGATGCTTATTTTGTCGATGCAGACCATGTGGGTCTGAAAAATGTGGATGGATTTATCCAGGCCAGTGATTTCTTTACGCTGGATGTGGCAGATTTTATCGGTGAGAAAGCGGTGGCGGCGGCCATCCAGTCCTTCGTTGATTCTCAGAAGGGATTGATCGGATCTTTGAAAATAGCCGGATTGGATGATCCAATAGATGTTACAGAGGAGCTCATCAAATCCGCTGCAGAGAAGTATTTGTTTGCCGTCCAGAAAGCAGGAGAAACATATCGATATATTTCCGGAAAAAAAGGCAATTCAGATTTTGTCCCAGAAGTGTCGATGGATGAAACGGACGCACCTCAAACGCCAGTGGAGATGTTGTTCATCCTTGCAATGATTGCAATGGAGAAAATACCCGCTCAGACTATTGCGCCCAAATTTACGGGCCGCTTTAATAAAGGTGTAGATTATGTGGGTGATGTGGATCAATTCGCTAAAGAATTTGAGGAAGATTTGGCAGTCATCCAATTTGCGGTCAAGCAGTTTGGACTGCCATCGAATTTAAAACTCAGTGTGCATTCGGGAAGCGACAAGTTCGCGATATACAACTCCATTCAAAAGGCGCTTAAGAAATATGACGCTGGTGTTCACGTGAAGACAGCAGGAACAACCTGGCTTGAGGAGTTGATCGGTCTGGCTGAATCGGGCGGCGATGGACTCAAAATAGCCAAAGAAGTATACGCATCCGCGTTCGGACGATTTGATGAACTGTGCGGACCCTATGCAACGGTGATTGATATTGATCTGGCGCGGCTTCCTGATCCCGCTGAAGTTGATTGCTGGGACGGTCCGACTTATGCTTCTACTTTGCGGCATGATCAGTCCAATGCAAATTATAATCCCCATTTCAGGCAACTTCTTCATGTGGGGTATAAGGTTGCATCTGAGATGGGGGAACGTTTTCTTCAGGCTTTAAAGGACAATGAAGCGGTGATTGCAAAACATGTCACTGAGAATTTGTGGGAGAGGCATATAAAAAGATTGTTCCTCTAAATGAATCTCTCACTTTCCATCCGTAATGGGGCAAGGGGCTACCCTTCTTTCAAAAACAAAGAATGCGAAAGGACTTATGATGTCATACGTTGAAAATTTATTTGGATTGAAGGGCAAGACCGCTGCGGTGATCGGGGGTGGGGGTGTACTGGCCGGCGCGATGGCTGAGGGGTTGGCTAAAGCCGGGGCGGATGTGGCCATTCTGGATTTGAATCTGGAAAATGCGCAAAAGCGAGCAGATGAGATCGCAGCGTTGAGCGTCCGATCCATGACCGTTCAAGAGGATGTCTCCAAAAAAGCGGATATCCAGCATGCTTGCGATCAGATAATCCGGGATTGGGGCAAGGTGGATATCCTCATTAATGCGCCGGGTATAAACTCCGGCACCCCATTTTTTGAAATAGCCGAGGAGGAATGGGATAAAATCCTGCAAGTTAATTTGAAGGGTATTTTTATGGCATCGCAGGTTTTTGGCAAGCAGATGGTTCAGCAAAAATCTGGTTCCATCATTAATATTTCGTCCGCATCGTCAGGGCCGCCTCTCTCCAAGGTGTTTACCTATGCAGTATCCAAGGCAGGGGTAAATAATCTTACGCAAAATCTGGCGCGTGAATGGGCGACACAGGGAGTGCGTGTAAACGCGATTGCTCCGGGATTCTTCCCTGCTGAACAAAACAAGAAGCTTCTCACAAAAGAGCGCACGGATTCCATCTTTGGGCATACACCCATGAAGCGTTTTGGGGAAGCAGAGGAGTTGATTCCTGTTGTGATCTGGCTGGCATCTGAAAAGGCATCCTCTTTCGTGACTGGTGCAATTGTCTGGGTTGATGGCGGATTTTCAGCAATGACGATATAGAGAAATTTAACGGTTCATGGGGAAGGGTGAATGTTAACTAATTCCAGGATAAAATAAATATAAATTAATTTGGAGGTGATGTTATGTCACAATATGATTTTGGATTAATCGGGCTCGCTGTGATGGGCGAGAATCTTGTTTTGAATGTCGAAAGCAAAGGATTTTCTGTGGCAGTGTTTAATCGGACCACGAGCAAGGTAGATGCCTTCATGGAAGGTCGGGCCAAAGGCAAAAACATCAAGGGGTGTCAGTCAATTGAAGAATTGGTGGCCAGCTTGAAAAGACCACGCAAGGTAATGATTCTAGTGAAGGCCGGTCTGGCTGTGGACAGTTTTATTGATATGCTGATCCCGCATCTGGAGAAGGGCGACATTATCATTGATGGCGGCAATAGCCATTTCCCGGATACGATTCGTCGTACGATGGTTGTTGAAGATGCCGGCTTGTTTTATATTGGTACTGGTGTATCTGGCGGTGAGGAGGGCGCACTTAAGGGCCCTTCGCTTATGCCTGGAGGATCGCCTGAAGCGTGGCCTCATGTGAAGGAGATTTTTCAGAAAGTGGCAGCCAAAACCGATGCAGGTGAACCTTGCTGTGACTGGGTGGGAGAGAATGGCGCTGGCCATTTTGTAAAAATGGTACATAACGGCATTGAATATGGTGATATGCAGATGATCACAGAGACCTATCAGATGATGAAGGCCGGGCTGGGCATGTCCAACGAAGCAATGCATGAAGCGTTCACCAGGTGGAACGAGGGTAAACTGGATAGCTATCTCATCGAGATCACCCGTGACATTCTTGGATACAAAGATGAAGAAGGCAATGCCACGGTGGATTTGATTCTCGATACAGCGGGTCAGAAGGGCACGGGTAAATGGACGGCCATTGCCGCGCTCGATGAAGGCATGCCGTTGACGTTGATCGGTGAAGCCGTGTTTGCACGATGTCTTTCCGCAATCAAGGAGGAGCGTGTGGCCGCTTCTAAAGAGCTGGCTGGTCCCGGAATCTCCTTTGATGGAGATAAGGCACAGTTTGTCGCAGATCTGGAAGAAGCACTCTATGCGTCCAAGATCGTGAGTTACGCTCAAGGATACCAGCTCATGCGGGCTGCAGCTGAGAGCTATAAATGGCATTTGAATTACGGTGGGATCGCGCTTATGTGGCGCGGCGGCTGTATCATTCGGTCCGCTTTCCTCGGCAAGATCAAAGAAGCTTTTGACAAGAATACGGATCTCATCAACCTACTTCTCGATCCCTTCTTTAAAGAAGAGGTCATGAAAGCCATGCCGGCATGGCGGCGTGTGGTCAAGACTGCTGTGGAACTGGGTATTCCGATTCCAGCGATTAGCTCCGCACTGGCCTTTTATGATGGATACCGCACTGCGCGTCTCCCGGCCAATTTGCTGCAGGCCCAGCGGGATTATTTTGGCGCGCATACGTATGAGCGATTGGATAAACCGCGCGGTGAATTTTTTCATACCAACTGGACGGGATGCGGTGGTTCGACATCGGCATCAACTTATGTCGTTTGAGAGCAGTAGACAGTATACAGTACACAGTACACAGTACACGGAGGATGGGGAATCC
>JABMRT010000206.1 GCA_013202295.1 Candidatus Zhuqueibacterota bacterium | reverse complement strand
TAAGGTGGGGATATCAAGATGATCGTAATGATCGTGGCTTATCAGTATTATATCAATTTTCGGCAATTCATCAAATTTTATACCAGGCGCACGGATTCTTTTTGCTCCAGCCCATGATATAGGACCGGCGCGCTCAGACCATATCGGATCGGTTAAAATATTCACACCGTCCGTTTGAATAAGAACTGTTGCATGATTCACATATGTTACTCGAAGAATATTATTCTCTTTGACATACGACAAGGGTCGGGACTGCGGAGTATCATCTATCCATTTGGGCCATTCTACTGTTTCCATTTCCCAAAACCATTTCAGATTGTCAGAAAATGTATTATCCGACTCATTATTGGTGAAACGGTTTTCTTTAAAATGGTCTGAAGGAGGACCCTGCCAATAACTGCATCCATTTACAAAAACAACTATCAGAATTAATGTCAAACAGGATACAATCAGAATAAAACCTGATATTATATTCATTTTGCGTTTTTCTTCTAAATAATCGTTCATTATTCTGATGGAAAATTAAACTAATTAACAAATTGATCTAAACTAGTTATAATAATCCCAATTCTTTTGCGTTGGCTAGCGCTTAAGCAACAGAATAGCCTAAAGTTTTACGGCTACTCGCTTCATCCAGACATTTAAGTGTTTTAATTTGTGCTTATGACTCCATCTTATCAATAATTTGCATGACGCGCATCAAAAAGGGAACTGTTTTTCGAATATATCTGGATTGATTGAATGTACCTATTACATAAATATCATGTTTCGGATTGTAAAACATAAAAGTAGCAATAGAGCCCCAATTTCCCCAGATATTCAGATCTTTTGAATAGAATGGCGAGAACTTATTGAAGTTCAATAAAATGATACCATAACCATAATCAATACCGTAACTAAATCTTGCTTTGTCCTGCCACGCAGACAGAGTTTGCTTGTTGAGAATTTCATGATTTACCAGAGCGCGCATATATTCCAAGAGATCTTCTGTATTAGTCACCACACCACCCCCACTCCAGTCAGCTTTAAGCCATTTATGCGAGCTGACTTCAATATCTCCTAACCACACTCGCAACATATCCGCAGCATCCGAGTCGGCAGGTTCTGAGTAAAACAGCATTTGACTCTGGTTCATTTGCAGCGGAGTAAAAATCTCCCTATGCAGAACAAGATGTAGCGAATCACCGGTCAGAGTCTCAATGATTTTTCCCAAAAGATGATAGCCAGTGTCACTATAATGGAATTTTTTACCTGGAGGCGCTACAGCTTGGAGATGCCGCCGAGTAAATAACAGAGCATCCTCATGAGTCCAGACTCGTTCAGGATCCGCTAGTGCTTGTTGGAGCAATGAAGGATTATTCTCAGGTTTGTCTTCAAACCAGTCGGCCACACCGGAGGTATGATTCAGCAAGTGTCGAACAAGAACATCATTCTGGTAATCTTTTGCTCTATAAACAAACAGATCATTCAACAGGCTGTCGGGGAGAATCGTGACAATTGGGGTATCAAAATTTAGACGCCCCTTCTCAACCAATTGACTAATGAGCGTTGAAGTGAATATCTTTCCAATACTGGCAACATGGTAACGTGCATTCACATCCTCAGCTTCACCAGCCGCGTATTTCCAATGAATGTCTAGCTTGTCGGAGTGTATTAGGAGAAGACCAAGATGGACACTTTGGTTCTTTTCTACACTTTTTTCTAAGAGTTGTTTGATTTTCAGCTCTGTCTCAACAGGATTAAGGGCGAGAAGAGCTATTGGAAAGAGTAAAACAAGAGCAGATACTATCCTTCTAACAGGCTCAGGTAACATTATCATAGCTATATCTTTCTTTCAAAGGTACGAGTTCGGGTAGAATCCGCCCAGTATCCAGAGTACAGATTAAATCGATTTTTCATGGAACCGTCTTTCAGTTGATTGACAAGAATGCTTATAGGATTTTCCGCTATAGCAATATGTTAAGTGTAATGATGCTTTGTTTCTACTCAATACTCTTCTGGATAGTCTTCATCTTCATAAAAAGACTTTTGTGTCATTTCTTCAAGAATCTCTATAGCCTTTTTTATTGGACATTTTGGCATCACTAATTCGTTTTTAACTGCTGTTTCAATATCGACAATATTTCCAAGTACTTTTGAATAACTCTTCCCCCCAATGTAAGTAGTAAGAGTTCTGTTTTTCAGTTCTACAATTCTATCTTGCAAGACCCGAGTAATACGAATACATGACATAAACACATTCCCCGTCATAAAAGACTCTCTAATTGTTTTTGTAAAATAATCAAAGTTACGAGGGATTTCATTGATAGTGTATCCATGGATTTTTTGGCCATTTAAAAGAACTTCCATTCCATACTTGTTTACATTTACTATTTTCCTTAATCGGTAAGTATATTTCCCGTGTTTGATTTCATAAGGTACTCTGTCAAGCCGTATCGGTTCTATGAAAGGAGCAGCGTAGCCTACATCAATATGATATTGGTGAGAATCCAATCTGGCACGTATGCAGGTATGAACATTCGGATTGTCCATATCAGCACCCAGTAAACAAGTTTCGTAGCCCCAAAAAGACAACAGATCCTGTAAAAACGGGTTGCTGGAATAGCATGTAC
>JABMRT010000205.1 GCA_013202295.1 Candidatus Zhuqueibacterota bacterium | reverse complement strand
ATGAACCTCATCGGGCGGGTTTGGATTTTTCAACCAATTTGCGGGAGAACCTGGAAATTCATGCCGAATTTGGGTATGCTCAGGATGAGATTAAATATCTCATTGTTGATGATTCAATTTCCCAACAAAACATGACTGGAGGTTCTTATCTCCTCGGTCTGCGTTACCTGAGCCGATTCAATACCACTCTCATTGCCGAATATTTTCACAACAATATCGGCTTGTCAAAAAATGAGTTCGATGCATATGCAGGTTATCTGGCAAACAGCCTTGAGAGTAATATTCCTGAATCGATTAATACAGCAAAACTAAACATGTCCACGAATTTTCGATCAAAAACATTCATGCAGGATTATCTCTATGTGAAGCTCATTCAACCCGAACCCTTTTCCTGGCTTTATTCTTCAATGTCTGTGTTTACAATTTATAATCTAACTGATCAAAGTTTTCTTGTTTCTCCTCAACTGAGTTATAAACCATACACGAATTTTGAATTTCTGCTCTGGCCGACACTGTTTTATGGCGGTGAAAATACGGAGTACGGCAGTAAACAATTTAAAAGGAAAGTAGAGATCTGGTTGCGGTTTTATTTTTAAAGTAAAAATTATACACGAGCCGAATTGGTTTTCAGACACTGCTGTTTCTACCCGGAAGTGGATTATTAATGCGCATCATTTTTTCTATTGGCTTTATCATTATAAGGATAGAACATGGAAAAATTTTTAGTTTGGATTGAAAGGACCGGCAACAGGTTGCCGCATCCTTTCTGGATTTTTATCTATCTGGGCGCTTTTGTGATAGTCGGTTCGCTGGTTTTCTCACTCCTGGGTGTTTCCGTGTCCCATCCAGTAAGCCAGGAAACCATTACGGTAAAGAACCTTTTGTCACAGCATGGATTGCAGAGGTTTGTTCTGGAGATGGTTAACAACTTTTCTCACTTTGCTCCGTTGGGTCTGGTTCTGGTCATGCTGATGGGTGTTTCCCTGTCAGTTCATTCGGGTTTTATGGAAACGGTTCTGGTTCGCATGATTAGAGTTCCTGAATTTCTGACACTGCCCGTGATCGTGCTCGCTGGAATTATGGGTAATTTAGGTTCTGACGCGGGGATAGTTGTAGTTCCTCCCCTGGCTGCTGTGGCTTTCAAAAAAATGGGGAAGAATCCTCTAGCCGGAATCGTTCTTGCCTACGCAGCCTGCACCGCCGGATTTACCGCCACCCTGATCCCCAGGGGTACTGATGTGCTTCTGGCCGGCTTCACCAATTCGGCCCTGGATGATCCCAACCTCCATGTGGGCGCCTCTGCAAACCTCTATTTTATGATCGCTTCTGTTTTCCTTATTACCGGAGTAATGACCTGGGTCGCCAAACGATATACATTGCCAGCCTTTGAAGACTTAGAGGATGCTTCCCTCGACAGTAAGGAAAAAATGGGTAAAACAGAAAAAAGAGGATTCCGGTGGGCCTTGGCCGCACTGGCTGTCTATTCGATTCTTGCACTGCTGACGGTTCTTCCGGAAAATGGTATTCTGCGCTATGATGTGGAAAATATCCAGACGATTGTCTTTAGAGAGAAAACGGAAGAAGATAAGAGCGAGAGAGTTTTCGGCAGGACGACTGTGGTTTCGGACGGTGCCAAGAAACGATTCGCCGTAGTTTACAGAAACCAGAAACTTTTTTTAGACGACCTTCCCGTGAACCAATGGGCGGAGAATGCAAAAGTCCGTATTTACTTTCCAGAGGGCAACTCAATCCTTGACAGGGACAGCATTACCCAAATTGAAATCATGCCTGACGTCATGCGTGGTCCCTTTTTTCGGGGTCTGGTGGCGATCCTCTTCTTTTTCTTTGCCATTCCGGGAACAGTCTACGGTGTGATTGTGGGTAAAATCCGGAAACTGGCCGATATTCCGGGCATGATGGTAACCAGCGTGAAAGGCGTTGCCGGTCTCATCGTCCTGGTCCTGGCTATCTCTCAGTTTGTGGCCTTCTTTCAATGGTCCAATCTTGACAAGATCGTAGCCATCTCCGGAGCCAATCTTCTGAACAGATTGCAGTTTCAGGGTCCTTTACTTTTCGTTGTTACAATTCTGATGGTTATGGTGTTGAATCTTTTTCTAGGTTCCAGTTCGGCCAAGTGGGCCATGCTGGCTCCCATTATAGTTCCGATGTTTTTATATCTGAATCCCTCGGTTTCTCCAGCCATTTCCCAACTTGTTTACAGAATTGGAGACTCAGCCACGAATGGCATCTCGCCTCTATATCCCTATTTCCCCCTGGCCCTCGGTTGGGTAAGGGAGTACAAGAAGGATGCCGGTATCGGAACATTAATCAGGCTTCTTTTTCCTTATGCAATCTTTACCGGAATCGCCTGGATTGTCTTGCTGCTTCTATGGTATTTTATAGGCATTCCCATTGGCCCTGGAGAGGCAATACGATAAGTTTGTGTAATATTATGAGCATAAGTTATAATTTATCAACGTTATTAAACGCCTATCAACCGGCTAAAGTGAATTCACCGCGTGTTGTATTAAAAATGTTATTTGGTAAAAATGTTATTATTTTACATCGGTATAACGCATTTAGCCATTAGAGTATTAAATAAAAAAAGTGAGTTAGTGCTATGAAAGCAGAAAATTCTCACGCAATCAATATCAAGTCCGAATCCTTCCTTGAAATCGCCGGAGTCATGTTTGTTGCCCTTGATAAGAAAGGGACGGTCACACTCATCAATGAAAAAGGCTGTGAGATTTTAGGATTTGATGAGAAAAACATCGTCGGTAAAAACTGGTTCGACGCTTTTCTTCCCAAAAGGATAAGACGTGAAGTAAAAATTGTCTACCGGAAGTTAATGGCCGGCGAAATCGAGCCTGTTAAAATTTATGAAAATCCGGTGCTGACAAAAGACGGCCAGGAAAGAATCATTCTTTTCCACAACACGATTCTTCGAGATGAAAGCGGGAAAATAACCGGGACGCTCAGTTCGGGTGAAGACATCACAGAAAAAGTGCAATCAGAAGGTAAAATAAGACATCTGAATCGTGTGCTGCTTGCCATCCGTAATGTGAACCAGCTTATCATCAAAGAAACTGATGTCAACAAGCTGATAAAAAGAGCTTGCGAAATTCTTGTTGAAACAGGCGGGTATTTTAATGCCTGGATCACCTTGCTGGATGCATCCAATAAACACACGATCACGGCTGAAGCCGGTTTAGGTAAAGATATTTTGCCCATGATGGAGCGCATCAAAGAAGGGAATTTCACCACCTGTGCATCAAAAGCCTTGAAACAATCTGGTATCATGATCACCGAAAATCCGCATGCCGCATGCAAAGACTGCCCGCTTTCTGAAAAATACGCGGGAAGAGGCGCCATGACAACACGGCTTGAATGTCATGGTAAAATTTACGGGATCATGTCGGTTTCAATCCCAACCGAATTTGCGAATGATGAACAAGAAAATGATTTGTTCAAAGAAGTGACCGATGATATTGCCTTTGCTCTGGATAGCATAGAAATTGAGAATGAACGCAAGCAGGCGGAAGAAGCGCTTAAGAAGGAACAAAACCTGCTCAAAACTCTCATGGATAACATTCCGGATCACATTTACTTCAAAGACACAGACAGCCGATTTATTACGATTAACAACGCACAGGCTGAAAGATTTAACATCAGCGATGCTAAGCACGTCATTGGCAAGACGGACTTTGACTTCTTCACTGAAGAACATGCACGGCAAGCATTTGAGAATGAACAGGAAATCATTCGAACAGGCAAGCCCATCATAAACATGGAAGAAAAGGAGACATGGTCTCAACACTCCGAAACATGGGTTTTAACAACCAAGATGCCTTTAATAGACGAAAACGGAAATATTGTCGGTACGTTTGGCATCTCACGTGACATCACTGAGCGCAAATTGGTGGAGGAGGAAGTAATTTCCACCAAGGCCAGATTAGAACACCTGCTCACTAAAAGTTCAGCTGTAATCTATTCCAGCACTGCCACAGAGCCATTTGGCGCCACATATATCAGTGAAAACGTTAGAGATGTTATAGGTTTCGAGCCCAATGACTTCCTGGAAGATCCTGGATTCTGGACCAATCGAATCCATCCTGACGATTCTGCCAGAGTGTTCAGAGAGCTCGCCAAAATCTTTGAAGCAGGGTATCATAATCAAGAATACCGAT
This sequence comes from Candidatus Zhuqueibacterota bacterium, assembly GCA_013202295.1. Classification (GTDB taxonomy): domain Bacteria; phylum Zhuqueibacterota; class QNDG01; order QNDG01; family JABMRT01; genus JABMRT01. Next base: position 8,000 of record JABMRT010000205.1, on the reverse strand, counting down.
GGAAAAAGAAAGACGGCAGTTACATCTGGCTCCATGATGACATCAGGCTTGTATTTGATAAAAAGGGCACCCCAATTGAGATCGTGGGAACATGGCTCGATATCACCGAACGCAAGCAAGCGGAAGAAGCCTTACGGGAGAACGAACAAAGACTGAAGGAAGCACAAAGTATTGCTCGCATTGGCAGGTGGGACCTGGATCTGAGCAGTAATCAACTTCAATGGTCAGACAGTATTTTCGAACTCTTTGAAATTGATCCCGTGAAATTCAAAGCCACCTATGAGGCATTCCTGAATGCCATCCATCCTGCTGACCGTGAAAATGTCAATTCAGCATATACAGAATCCTTAAAAACCAAATTACCCTACGAAATTTCGCATCGTTTGCTGATGAAAGATGGACGAATCAAGTGGGTTCACGAAATATGCCGAACCGAATTCGACCGGCAGGGAAAGGTTCTTCGGTCGATTGGCGTCGTTCAGGACATCACCGAGCGCAAGCAGGCGGAGGAAGCCCTGCGGTCAGCCTTACAACTTAATGAGAACATCGTCAAGTCATCCCCGATTGGCATATTGATTTACGACTCTGCTGGAAATTGTATCGCTGCCAATAACGCCGCAGCCGAGGCGGTTGGGGCGACAAAGGATCAGGTTTTACAGCAGAATTATCACAAGATAGATTCCTGGAAGAAAAGTGGACTGTATGATGTGGCTCTGCGCTCAATGCAGGAGAAAGCAAAGAAACGTCATGAAATACAGGTTAAAACCACATTTGGAAAAGTTTGTATTCTTGATATACATTTGGTGCCCATCACTATAGAAAATGAGCCACATCTTCTGATTATGAGTGATGACATCACAGATCGCAAGCAGGCGGAGGAGAAATTGTTAAAAATCAGTGAACGCCTGGAACTTGCAATGGATGCGGGCGAACACGGCTTTTGGGATTGGAATCTTGATACGAATGATGTCTATTTCAGCCCGCGTTATTATACCATGCTGGGCTATGAACCGGGTGAACTGCCGATGAGGCTGGAAACTTGGGTTGATCTTATGCACCCGGATGATCAAAAAACCATTGTTCCTGAAGTTGAAAATTACGTAAAGCATGCACAAGCTTATGAAGTTGAATTCAGGATGAAAACGAAAGATGGAAATTGGAGATGGATATCGGGTAGAGGGAAATCATATAAAAAAGACAAAGATGATATTCCACATCGAGCTGTTGGTGTTCATGTAAATATCACCGAGCGTAAGCAGGCCGAGGAGGCTTTAAAGGATAACGAAAACAGATTGAAAATAATGTTTGAATCAGCGCCAGATGCTTACTACCTCAATGACTTTGAAGGCAAATTCACTGATGGGAACAAAGCCGCTGAGGCATTGCTGGGATATTCAAGGGAAGAGCTTATTGGCAGGAATTTCGTGGATGCAGGAATACTAACTATAGACCAAGCTGAGAAAGCCGTCTCTGTGTTAGCGAGAAACATAAATGGTGAATCCAGCGGACCTGACGAATATACTCTAATAAGAAAGGATGGCTCAACTGTTAACGTAGAGATATTAACACATCCTGTGGTCATTAATGGCGAAGACCGGGTTCTGGGCATTGCACGTGACATCACCAAGCGCAAGCAGGCGGAGGAAGCTTTAGAGGAAGATGAAGAAAGATACAGACAGATTTTTCAATTTTCACCCGATTCAATTATCATTCATGATATGGATATGAATCTCATGGCTGTTAATAATAAGGCAGTCGAAGAGTTCGGCTATTTAAAAGAAGAACTACTAGAAAAAACGATATATGAATTACATTCCGAGACCGAACTGAAACATTCTGACCAAGTGTTGGCTATTATGAAGAAAAAGGGAATGTTAAAGGTAGAGACAAAGTTTATCAGGAAAGACGGTTCTGTTTTTTTGGCCGAAGTAACCCCTTGCAAGTATACACTTAGAGGCAAACCGATAATTCATGTTGTTATACGAGACATCACCGTGCGAAAGCATGCAGAGGAAATGATTCAGAAAAACCTGAAAGAGAAAGAAATCCTTTTGCGCGAACTTTATCACCGCACCAAGAACAACATGCAGGTCATTATATCCATGCTGCGCATGCGATCGCGGTCGATTCAAGATGAAAACATGCTGTTCACGTTCGGGGAAATTGAGAACAAAATTCAATCCATGGCGCTCGTACATCAAAAGCTCTACGAATCGCAAGATCTGTCGTCCCTGAATCTGAAATCCTACTTCAATGATCTGATCTCCCTAATCCACCAAAGTTATTTAATGGGCGATGATCGGATCAAACTGAATTATGAAGCAGTGGACGCACCGGTTTTGATTGACACAGCAATGCCGCTGGGCCTGGTATTGAACGAACTGCTGTCGAACGCGGTGAAACACGCTTTTCCAAAAGAACGGAAAGGTGAAATCCATGTGCGTCTGGATGCAGGACCCAAAAAGGGGCTTGTCATCGAAGTATCGGACAACGGTGTGGGTCTGCCGCGAGGATTTAATGTGGAAAAAGACGGCAACCTGGGATTGCAAACAGTGATTGATCTGGCGAAATATCAATTGGGCGGCGAGGTGATGTTTGAGAGTAAAAACGGTCTTAGATGCCGGATTGTGATTAAAGAAGAACTCTACCTACCGAGGGTCTGAAAAATGAAAAAACCATTGAAAGTGCTCATTGTGGAAGACGAAAGATTGACAGCGAAAAGTTTACAACTGGACCTCGAAGACCTGGGCGCGGAAGTTCTCGAACTGGTTGCGAGGGGCGAAGACGCGGTGGTCGTGGCCTTGCGGGAACACCCTGATCTCATTTTGATGGACATCCGGCTTGCAGGCGGACTCGACGGTGTTGAAGCCGCCGAAGAAATACTGAAAAAAGAGAAAATTCCAATCATATTCATGACAGGCTATGCAATGGAATATGTCAAAGAACGCGCAGAAAAATTGAATCCTGTTGAGTATTTTGAGAAACCGATCAATTTAAATAAGATAAAACAAATTATGGATACGCTTAAAATAAATAATTCATAAATCGAATTATTTGATTAAATTATCCACAATTTAAAAAGCTTTAGCAAACCGATGAGTTGCCCCAGCCTGTCCCGAACTTGATTCGGGATGATTTAGCCGAATAGCCCCGTGCTTCAGCTGAATAGCCCCAGCCTGTCCCGAACTTGATTCGGGATGCTTCAGCTGAATAGCCCCGTGCTTCAGCTCGGGGTTAGATGAATAAAATGCAATTGGGTTTCAACCCTGACATTAGGAAAAGGTAATGCCATATATCAAAATCTGGATTCATCTCATCTGGGCGACAAAAAACAGACAGCCCTATTTAACAAAAGAGATTCGTGCAAAAGTTTTTTCTCATATTCGTGAGAATGCTAAAGAAAAAGGAATCCATTTGGATTTTATAAATGGCTATAAAGAGCACATTCACATTCTTATCTCAATGAATCAAGAGCAAACAATCGCAAAAATTGTTTATCTCCTGAAGGGAGAATCATCTCATTGGATAAATAAGAATAAATTAACCAAGCATAAATTTAGCTGGCAGGAAGAATATCTTGCCGCTTCAGTCAGCCATTCAGCCGTAGATAGAGTTAGAGAATATATTAAAACTCAGGAAGAGCATCATCGCTTAAAATCATTTACAGAAGAATTTCAAATATTTATGGATAAATATGGGTTTGAGAATGTTGGGAAATAATGGGTTAAAACCCGGTTGGTTGTTGGAATTTATCCACGCCTTAAAAGGCGTGGCAATTCAAAAAGGCTTTGTTATAAAAAAGCCATGGCAAGTTAATGAATAGCCCCAACCTGTCCGGAACTCGATTCGAGATGCTTCAACTCGGGATCGAGGAAAAAAAGGATCATATGAAACCAGATATTATAAAAAATTCTCAAAAGAATGAACATGCTGACAAGGGTATTTCTCTTAAATTTATTTATGATAATACAACATATAAAGAAAGTTTTCAATCCGGTTGGGGATTTTCCTGTCTGATAGATGGCCGCATCCTCTTTGACACAGGGGAAGCGCCGGACTCGCTTTTACACAACATGGATCAATTCGGTGTGCATCCTTCGGTCATTGAAGCGGTAGTCATCTCGCACAATCATTGGGATCACACAGGCGGGTTGTGGGAACTCCTGAAACAACGGCCTGGGTTGCCTGTTTTTGGCTGTCCCGGATTTGGAGATGAGTTTCGAAAGAATGTATTCGCATTTAAGGGCAATCTGGTCGAATCCTTAACCTTTCGCAAGATTGACTCTAAAATAGCTGTGACCGGCGAGATTCCCGGACAATACAAGGGTACGCCAATGCCCGAGCAGGCTCTTACGATAAAATCCAAACAGGGGGGATTGACTGTGATTACCGGGTGTTCACACCCGGGGATTCTGACCATTGTACAAAAAGTAAAAGAGAAATTTCCAAATGAAGTCATTCATCTTGTCCTGGGTGGATTTCATTTGATGGATAAGGAGCCTCAGACTATAAAATTGATTGTTAAATCGATGAAGGAGTTGGGTGTCGAGAATGTCGGACCCACCCATTGTACGGGTGATGTGGCCAAATCTATTTTTCGAGAAATGTTTGGAAAACAGGTTTTTGATATTCAGGCGGGTAAAGAAATTAAGGTTCTTTGATGAATCATTCGATTCCCAGTTGTTTAAATATAAATTCCAAACAACAAATCTCAAATAAATTACAATAAATAAGAACCACTGACCAAACAGGAAAATACAATAATACATTATCAAAAATAGGAGTCAAGCGATGCTCAACACAAATTTAAAACACCTCGAAAATGAGACGGAGATCAACAAGGTGCTTGAGGAAAATGAGAATGTCATGATTTGCTGTGGACGCATGGGGCCTATGTGCATTCCTGTGTATAAGGTGATGGAAGTATTACAGCCCAAATATCCCCATGTGACCTTCCGGGATCTGGAATTCGATATCTCGGCTGCGGATTTTATCAAACAACTCCCGGAATGCGTTTCATTCATGGGTCTGCCGTTTACTGTGTATTTTAAAAAGAGTGTGGTTGTGGAAGCCACGATCAGTATTCAAAGCATGGATCAAGTTGTGGCTATACTGGATCGGGAGTTTGGCGATACTCCTGACCCATCGTAATAAGATTGATACTTAAAAAGATTAATGCAATCCGAAAAAGCCTTAGTTTAGCGCAATCAGCCACATTGGAAGAATTTAATAAGTTTTATAATGATTGGATGGTTGAGTAATAAATGGAAAAGTTGTATTCTAAAAAAGTGGTCTCATATTATAAAAATCCAGTGAATATGGGGCGGATGAACGATCCGGATGGTGGAGCTTTTATCAAAGGTCTCTGTGGGGATATAATGGAGATTTATCTTCTGATTGAAGGAGAAACCATCTATAAAATTTATTTTCATACAGAAGGGTGCGGAGTCACATTAGCTTGCGGCAGTATGCTTACTGAGCTTGTTATGGGAAAAACCATTCAAGAAGCGCTGAAAATCTCTCCATATGATGTCATGAATGCCCTTGATGGTCTTCCCAGAGATGGGATTCACTGTGCCATCTTAGCAGTGAATACAATGCATAAAGCCATAGCTGATTATCTGTTAAAAACGGAATAATCTAATATGTCTATCATTATTAAGAACACGTGGGAATTAGCTATGAAGGAATTCTGAATGAATCTTAATATTGCAATCTCCAGCGGTAAAGGCGGTACAGGAAAAACGTTTATTGCCACAAATATTGCACGCACACTGGAACAATCCAAACATTCGGTTCGCTATCTTGACTGTGATGTGGAAGCACCGAACGGACATCTTTTTCTCAAGCCTGAGATCCACAAAGAAGAGACGGTGACATTGCTGTCACCCATGGAGGTGGACACGGACAAGTGCACTGCCTGCGGGAAATGTGTGACTGCCTGTCAATACAACGCACTCGCGTTGATCAAGGGAAAACTCCTATTTTTTCAAAATATGTGTCACATTTGCGGGGCATGCACGCTGGTGTGTCCAACCGATGCGATCATTGAAAAAGATCGGGAGATTGGAAAACTGAAACATGGTCGCAGCGGTTCCATTGATTTTCATTACGGACTACTTAAAACCGGAGAGGGCGGCATGTCTCCGCGTGTGATTAAAAGGGTTAAGCAGTGCGCATCCGATGGAATCAATATTTTGGATTCCTCGCCGGGTACGGCTTGTCCGGTTGTGGAGACTGTGAAAGATGCAGATTTGTGTGTACTCGTTACAGATCCCACACCCTTCGGTGTTCATGATCTCAAGCTGGCTGTGGATATGTGCCGGGAGCCGGTTGTAGTTGTGAACCGGGCTGACTATATGAACCGTGATTTGAAAACATACTGCGAAGTATCCGGTTTGGAGATTCTGGGTGAAATTCCGGATGATCGGAAAATCGCCGAATGTTATTCGGTCGGTAATCTGGCGGTTGATGAACTGCCGGAATATCGATCTCTGTTTCAGGAGCTGGCAGATGCCATTGTTCGAAGGGCGCAGAATCCCAAATCAGTCCAGCGCTCGAAAACTCCAAAAGATCAAAAACTGAAGTCTTTCCAGCAAATTGATCCTCAACAAGAAAAGAATTATAAAGCTCCGAAAACCCATGAAATTGTGGTGATCAGCGGCAAAGGCGGTACGGGTAAGACTTCTCTCGTCGCCAGTTTTTGTGCACTTGAGAAAAATATAGCCATTGCCGACTGCGATGTGGATGCCGCTGATCTGCACTTGATTTTGAAACCTGAAATCCAAGAGAGAGGGTGGTTCAGCGGCGGAAATCTCGCTACCATTGATCCCGACAAATGCACAGGGTGTGGAATTTGTGCAGAGCATTGCCGGTTTGAGGCCATCCATTCAAAACAGGCGGGGGATCGAATCCATTATAAAGTCGATGTCTTGTCCTGCGAGGGATGTGGTGTCTGCTCGATTGTCTGCCCGGAAAACGCAATTAAAAATGCAACCTCGATCAATGGCGAGTGGTATCTCTCCGATACCCGGTTTGGTCCCATGAGTCACGCCAAACTGGGCGTGGCCGAAGAAAATTCAGGAAAACTAGTAACCCAAGTGCGCAACAACAAAGATCGCTTGGCAGAAAGATTGGGGCTGAAAAAATCTCTGATTGATGGTTCGCCGGGTACAGGCTGTCCGGTGATTGCTTCGCTGACGGGTGCGAATTATGCCCTGGTGGTCACAGAACCGACAGTGTCAGGTGTTCACGATTTGAAACGCGTGCTGGATGTAATCCGGTTTTTTCGAATCCCATCCGGGGTGATTGTTAATAAGTCAGATTTAAATCCGAAAATCACTGAGGAAATCCGCCTACTCTCTAAGCAAAATGGTTCGGATTTTCTAGGAACTATCCCGTATGACCGTCAGATCACGGAGGCTCAGGTAGCCGGTCAGTCCATCATTGAATATACGGACGGTCCAATCTCAGAAACCATCCTTTTAATTTGGAAGAATGTGAAGGAACGTGTTTTGAATCCCACCTTATGATGCAGGTAATACACTACCTAACTTCTTATGTTGCTTTTAATATATGTATTAGATTAAGTAAAATTTCAGATGGCAAATAAGTAGCAAGCGATGATGAAAACATCGATCGATACGATAAATCTGTGAGTATCTTTAATTACCATTTACGATGATAGACGAGGCCTCCCCTTGTGGAGGCGAACCACTGTTATTAAATACAATAATTTTTTCAAGTCTTCGTTTTAACATTTTCTTTATCTCCCATTTATAGTTCTATACCATAAGGGGATTATAAAGCAAAGTTCGATTTGTTTTTTAGGCTAAATTAATCTCTTTTATGGGTATGAATGTATGTAAGTCATATATTTTCAGTAAATCTTCAATAAAAAGGTTCGATATTTCGACATCAGGGGAGGCAAGGTTAAGCCCATGTTTTTAATAAACATGGGCTTTTCTATTTTAGGGATGTTTATGAACTCTATCATTGTT
>JABMRT010000021.1 GCA_013202295.1 Candidatus Zhuqueibacterota bacterium | reverse complement strand
TCCCTTTGGCCACTCGGGAACCCCTCCAAAACCAATTTAATCCAAATAATATTTGTTGCTATGAGCTGGCGATAGGACTTGAACCTACAACCTGCTGATTACAAATCAGCTGCTCTACCAATTGAGCTACGCCAGCGTGTGGACAAGGTCAAATCGAGCGTAAATCTCACACACTGATTTTGAGCCTTTTAGTATAAAGAAAAAAAAGGTGGATGTCAACAGAAAAATCAATGATTTTTAGGATTTTTTTGCCAGGTCGTGCCTTCCTTGCCATCTTTCAGTTGGATGCCGATTTTTTCTAATCCATTTCGGATATCATCCGCCAGATCCCATTGCTTGTTTTCTCGATAGGATTTGCGAAGCCCGATGAGAAATTGCATCAACTCCTCTTCTGTGTTTGAGGATTGACTTTCCTGTTCGAACTGAAATCCGAGGATGTCTTCGCCTAGCAATGAGAAAAGCTGGCTTGCCTGTGCAAGTTCAGATTGGGAACCACTGGAGTTTAGGATTTCCTGAACCTGCTTCGACATATCAAAGAGGACAGTTAATGCGCCTGATGTGTTGAAATCATCATCCATGAATTCGATTAATTTAGTGCGGAATGCATCCCAGGGAGCGCTGAAGCTATCCGATATTTTTTCTGATTGGACCTTTGCCCGCAACTCCTGAACGGTTCGGATAAGCCGGTCAAATCCTTTGCCAGCCGCTTCAAGTGCCTGATCAGAGAAATCTTGCGGTGATCGGTAATGCCCTTGAAGGATGAAGAATCGGATCGTCATGGGTGAAAATTTAAGAAACAAATCATCAAGTGTTGTGAAATTTCCTAAGGACTTGCTCATCTTTTGCCCGTCCACGGTGACCATATTGTTATGCAGCCAATACTTCACAAAAGGTTTGCCGGTCATTGCTTCGCTCTGCGCGATTTCGCATTCATGATGAGGGAATTGATTGTCCAATCCGCCGCCGTGAATATCCACACTTTCACCCAGATATTTCATGGACATGACAGAACACTCAAGGTGCCAGCCGGGGAACCCCTTACCCCAGGGCGAGTTCCACTTCATGAGATGATTGGCGTCCGCCTGTTTCCAGAGCGCGAAATCAGCAAAATGGCGTTTTCCCTCCGCTGCAGCTTTCCGTACACCTTCCTGCATATCCTCAATTTTACGACCCGAAAGCTTGCCATAATCCGGAAACTTCGCTATATCAAAATACACACTTTCGTCCTTGGCCGTATAGGCGAATCCTTTATCTATTAAAGCCTGGACAAGATCAATCATTTCCGGGATGTGCCCGGTCGCACGACTGGAGATATCCGGCCTGAGATTGTTCAGTCGATCCATGGATCGGAAATAGCTATTCTCATATTTCTGCGCCACCTCAATCGGCTCCAGATGCTCGATGCGCGCTTTCTTGAGAATGCGATCCTCACCTTCCTGATCATCGCCAAGCAGATGGCCCACGTCGGTGATGTTCTGAACATAGCGCACGCGAAAATCGGACGCGCGAAGGAAGCGCACCATCACATCAAACGACACATAGCTCTTCGCATGCCCCAGATGCGGGTCATCATACACCGTGGGCCCGCACACATACATGCCCACAAACGGCGGATTAATCGGCTCAAATTTCTCTTTCTTTCGCGTGAGTGTATTGTAGACATTCAGCATGTATTATTTCCTTATCATATTTAACGTGATGCTCACGGGCGCGCGCCAAGAACAGGTGTCCAAAAGTTCTGATCGCCCTGGGGTTGTGCCCCGGGGCGCGAAACCAGGAGGGCTCAGCCCTCCTCAAATAAACATTGCCTATCAATCGAAATCAAACGGTCATCATCCAGTATCCAATTTCTTGCGCTGCTATACTTCCAGTGTTCCGGTAAATCAACGAACCCTATCCGAACCGGATTGTCATGCATATAATTCATTTTTTGATGAAACCAATCCTCTGAATATAATGCGACCGGGTGATAATCCTCCTGCCAAATCCGATATTGTTGTTTTGGAAGATTCCTTGCTGAATTTTCAAACACTTTAAGAAAACTTTCTCGTCCATCCAGTTCGAGTTGCTTGCGTATCTTTCTAGATGTATATGCCCTGAAATCCCGCATTATTTCTGAGAGTATTGTATCTGAGTGATTTGAAGTAACCATGTGCATGTGGGTTGGCATAATGATAAAGCCTAATAAGAGAAGCCCTTTGTTTGCTCGACAATAATTCAGACTGTTGATGATAATTTGAAAATAAGGTTCAGACTGAAAAACAGGAAGCCATGCAACAATAGTGCAGGTTGAATAATAGAATGAAGTTTCTTCTGGAGATACTTTATATCGTTTCATATACTTGCTCGTGACAGATTCATGGAGTTATCGGGGGCAAAGCCCCCTCGGTTGTCCGTCCAGGGGCACAACCCCGGAACGATCCCATTCCACTTCAGCAAGGAAATCATCAGTGATTTCTTTTTCTTTATTTGGGCCCTCGAAATAATGTAAGATGCATTCAGATTTAGAATATATCGGCATACCATGCGTAAACATGTTTCTATATCTAATAATTTTCGATATCGATTTTTCAAAGGCATTAAATTCGGGCCCATCTAGAATATTCTGGGATTTAACAATTGTAAGGAAGGCCTTCCGTTTGGCCAAAAAAGTAAAGGAATCAGTAGAAACTAACAAATCATCGAGCATCTTACGTTGGCTTAGGTCACCCTCACCAAAGAAGTATCTGCCAATTCCAGCTGCCAGTGAGCTCTCAATATGAGCAGAAGCAAAAATCACATTCTTCACATTATCTCAATAAGACTCGTCAGCCTTCTTGGTTTTCTCGAAGGCATCTTTAGTATGGCATGCCGAGATGACGCTTGCTACTATTTTAATTCTCTTCATTATCGACGCCTAGCAACTTATAAAACTTACTTTCCCTCTAGTCTCTAAATCAAATTTAACAATTTAAACCTCTTGATTCAATACAGTTATTTAATTAATTTGAATTCAGCTATGTCACGAATCCATAATAAATATTTCTGGGTTGGCTCGATTCTCATCATCGGCGCCACCTCAATTTCCGCACAGGTCCAGTTCATTCGTGAATTCATGAACATCTTCTACGGCAACGAATTGGCCATGGGCGCCGTGCTCGCGGTCTGGCTGATCTGGACGGGCCTTGGCAGTCTGCTCTCCAACGTCCTGCCCCAGATAAAAAAACCGGGGCGCTTTCTCGGTCTTGCGCAACTTGGGATAGCTGGAATCATCCCGTTCACATTTATCCTGATTCGGTCAGCCCGGCACTGGCTGGGCGCATCTCCCGGCGAAATGCTCGGATTGCTCCCCATGCTCCTGAGCGCCCTGCTGATCTTTGCCCCGTTTTGCCTTCTGAATGGATATCTCTTCCCGCTCGCAACCAGGATTCTAACCCACGAGAAATCAACTGGCCCGTCAGCCGGACGGGTGTATTTACTCGAAGCGATCGGTGCCGGACTGGGCGGTCTCGTCGTCAGTTTGTTGCTGATTCGATCTGTATCAGCAGGCACGATTCTTCTCTCAATTTCCGCTTTCAACCTTACCAGTGCGCTATCCATTTTGTTAAGGAAAGGATGGAAAACCTGGCTGCCTGCGGGATTGCTCAGCCTCATAATTGTCCTGGTTTTCGGATCACGCTTGAACGAATTCGGAGATCGCATCCTGTGGAAATCCCAGCCCGTTAAAAATTCAGTAAATTCTGTATACGGGATTCTAACCCTCATCGTGCATCCGGATCAGGTGAGTGTTTTCCAAAACGGGCTGCATTACTTTTCGGTTCCGGATCAAAAAACCGTGGAATCTGCTGTACATTACGGATTGCTTCAGCATGCATCCCCCCGCAATATTTTGTTGATTGGAGGAGGATTCTCCGGCAGTGCTTTGGAAGCATTAAAACATCCCTCTATTGAAAGAGTGGATGTGATTGAACCGAATCGCTCAATCATCCAATTAATGCAGCCCTATGTGCAGATGGATGATCCACGCATTCAGATTATATCGACGGACGGCCGCGCTTATTTATCACAGACACAAACTAAATATGATGCAATTCTTCTCAATCTTCCGAATCCCTACACCGCGCAGTTGAATCGATTTTACACGAAGGAGTTTTTTGCTCAGGTGAGGGAAAAGTTGAATCCTGAGGGCATATTCTCTTTACAGCTATCTGCTTCAGAAAATGCCATTGGACCGGAAATGGCTCAATTTCTTGCATCGATTTGGGCAACCCTCCGAACCACATTTCCTCATACGATTCTGATTCCGGGAGAAACAGTACACATCATAGCTTCTTTGGATTCATCCTGGCTGACAACTTCACCGGATGTGCTAAGCCGGCGAATCAAAGAACGAAAGCTTGAAACCCGATACATCCAGCCCTATTACCTCGCGTATGATCTTTCACAAGACCGTGTGAATTTTCTCAAAGAACGAATTGAAACCGTCAAGAAGCCGGAGATCAACCGCGATCTCAAACCCGTCGGTTTTTATTTTGATACCATCCTGTGGGCAACCTATTTCTCCAACCCGATGAAACAAGTCTATATAAAATTACACACTGCAAACCCTGTGTGGTTTTTCATGTGCGTTGGATGCTGCATCACAATCCTGTTTTATTGGATCAGGACCAGGCATCGTGCCATCTCATTCTCCATCCTGACTGTCGGATTTTCCGAAATCTCATTGGAGTTCATCCTGATTCTGATGTTTCAAATTCATTTCGGCCACGTCTATCCGCAACTGGCCTGGATTGTCGCATTTTACATGGGCGGCCTCAGCCTCGGCGCCTGGATGAAACAAAAACTGAAATCGGAAGAAGACGCCTATCCCCTCTTTATAAAACTGCAATTGGGGATGCTGCTGTTTCCTGTACTCTTGATCGGTTTCTTTATGTGGATTGCCATCTGGCCGATTTTACCTGCTCTTAAAACTTTGGCCACCCTTCTTTTTCTGACTGCGGCATTCGGTGCCGGCTGGATCGGCGGCGCCCAGTTCGTTCTGGCCGCGCGCTTTCAAACATCCACGGATAAGTATGCTGAGAAAGTCGCTGGCTCATTATACGGATTGGACCTGCTCGGATCCGCGGCCGGTGCGCTCATCACCAGCGCCATTCTTGTGCCGCTTGCGGGAATAATAGAATCATTAATTTGCCTGTCAGCCTTGAACATAATTTCACTTCTTCTGCTTATTGTTACAGGCAAGCATGATAGTACAAATTGATATATACAAAACTCGATTACAGAAATTATAGATTTTATAACGGATGGAAGAATCCGAACATCAAGTGACCGGGAATTCTTCTTCCTTCACAAGAGGTTCAGGCACTTTTCCGCGTATCCCGAACGATTTCGTGGGACATTTATTGACTGCATTCTCAAGATCGCCCCAGGGATCCTTAACCAGATCATAATGAATCTTCGGAAGTTTGCCTTCCATTGTGATCAATCCCTCAGCCGTGGTTTTTGGATTGGCGCAGAGGCTGCATCCGATACAACCGACTTTACAAACGGACTTAACGGCCTTGCCAAAATCCTGTGATTTACACCCCATGAAAACAATCTGATCAGTTGGCATTAATTGCATAATATCTCGCGGACAGGCCTTCACGCACTCACCACATCCGGTGCATAATGCTTCGATCACAACCGGCAGTCCGTTCTCAGACATAATCATCGCATTGAATGGACAGGCAGCCACACAGGTACCCAGTCCAAGACATCCATACACACAGCCTTTAGACCCATCATCGACCAGCATGGCGGCACGGCAATCCTGAATGCCATGATAGATTGCGCGATCTGGGCAGGCCTCTTTATCGCCACGGCAATTCACGACAGCCACACATGAGCTTACATCCCCGGCCTCTGTACCCATAATTAATGCCACAGCTTCAGTTACCTCAGCACCCCCAACCGTACAGCCACTGACTGGATAATTCCCATCGACCACGCCCTCTGCAAATCCGGCACAACCCGGCGCACCACATGCACCACAATTTGCGCCGGGAAGCGCTTCTTCAACCCGTTCAACACGTGGATCTTTAAACACAGCAAATGCGCGTGAGGCCACTGCCAGGCCTGCACCGAAAAGAAGACCCAATCCTCCCAGTACGATTAATGCGGATAGTAAAGAGAAGTCCATCCGGAATTTAGCTCCTTTATTACAATTGTTATATTGAAACGAAAAAACCCATCGCTCCCGATGGGTTTTTAAAATTCGGCATCAATCAATCCCTACTTCTTAAGTTGCTCTATCTGATAATCAGCAAATTTCTTTAATGGTCTGCTCTTACCTGCTTCCTGATATGCTAAAATCGCGTTGGTCTTGTCACCCAGTTTTGCATGAGCTTCACCTTTTTCAAGATTGGCTGCCAACAATCGTTTGCTGTACATAAGCGCATTATCAGCAGCGCTGATAGCCTCACGATATCGCCCTACTGCATTGAGTGCTTTGGCCATACGATAATAGGAATCTCCTGATTTGGGATTAATGGCCACTGCCTGCTGAAGTGCAGTGATAGCATTATTATATTGTGCGGTTTCTGTGAGTGCTACTCCCAGTGCATTGTAGGCGCGGTCATAATTGGGATCGATTTTAACTGCTTCACGGAATGCAGGTACAGCCTTCGCATAATTCTTCCGTTTAGAGTAGGTGCTGCCAATCTCATAATGGGCTTTCGCGAGAGATGGATCCTGCTCAAGCGCTTTCTGGCAAAGTAAAATCGCCTTGTCAAACTCTTCTTTATCCCGATGTAGCATGCCCAGATTTAAATAGGCAGTTGAATTGGTCGGATCAGTTTCTATGGCCTTTTCATAAGTCGTCTGAGCCTCATTTAATCGTTTCAGCTTCTTCAATGCGTATGCTTTACCAATATACGCTTTTGAAATAGTAGGATCAAGACTGATCGCCTTATCATAAGCTTCGATAGCTTCCGCGTATTGACCCATTTTATTTGATTTGTTACCTGTATTATACGCCGATTTGGCTTGTTGAAGTTTGTCGCCCTCAGCTTGTAATTCTGCAAACTGCGCTTTTAACAAATCAAGTTTATCTTTATTTTGATTGTACTCTTCCATCATGGCATCATATTGCCCTTTGCTCACACCTTCCATCTGTTGAACCAGATCGGATTGCTTTTTAGTGAGCGCTTCCATCTCTGCTTTAATAGCCTCTGTATCGGCTTGAGCCCAGACTGAGGAAATACCCAGCACAAGAACGGTCGCTATAAGAAAAATAAAATGTTTTTTCATGGATCTATCCTCCTGATTCGGATTCATCAATACTTATTGTGCCGAAGGGGGGACTCGAACCCCCACGGGATTTCTCCCACTGCCCCCTCAAGACAGCGTGTCTACCATGTTCCACCACTTCGGCAGTTTAACTTAAAGAACGTCGCACACCCTTATTCGGTTTCGATTGGGCTGGATGTACCTTCTTCCGCAGAGCCGCCGGGTACTGTCGGCAGGATATCCGCAGGAGAAGCAGTTTGATCTCTTTCCATGACCTGCTCTAATGCGCTTTTACTTTTCTGATTTGCATTCGAGGTTAAGAGCGCGATACTGACCGATGTCAAGGCAAACGTTACTCCCAGCCAGAGTGTGATCTTTGAAAGAAACGATGCTGCACCCCTTCCACCAAAGACGGCACCCACAGCACCACCACCACCAAACATTCCAGCCATACCGCCACCTTTACTGGCTTGTAGAAGAATACTGACTACCAGAAAAATGGAGACAAGCACATGAATCAATGTTAAAAAAGTAATCATAATACATTTCCTTATATATCAAACAGCCGCTTTCGCAATCGCTGCGAAGCTATCCGCTTTTAAACTTGCGCCTCCGACCAGTGCGCCATCAATATCCGGCTGACCCATCAGCTCTTTGGCGTTCTCTGGTTTGACGCTTCCGCCGTATTGAATTCTTACAATGTTGGCCACATCCACAGAAAAATTATCAGCAAGCAATTTACGAATGTATGCGTGTACGTCTTGAGCCTGATCCGGTGAAGCAGTCTTGCCAGTGCCAATCGCCCAGACTGGTTCATATGCAATCGTGATCTGTGCCATATTCTCTGCGGAGATTTCTTTCAGCCCTCCGAGAAGTTGAGTCTTGACAACTTCCTCTGTTTGTTCCGCTTCGCGTTCTTCCAACAGCTCACCCACACAGAGAATTACTTCCAGTCCGGCTGCCAACGCTTTTTTTACTTTAAGGTTGATAACCTCATCGGTTTCACCCAGCACATGCCGTCTCTCGGAGTGACCGAGAATCACGAAATCACATCCCACATCCTTCAACATCTCAGGGGCGATTTCACCGGTGAACGCGCCTTTTGATTCAAAATAACAATTCTGTGCGCCCACTTTAATCTGGCTGTCTTTCGCCAGATATACGGCTTTGTGTAAATAGACGAAGGGAGGGGCCACAGCCATATCCACTTCCGTCATATCCGCAACCAGAACTTTCAGCTCTTTCACAAGAGCTTCGGCTTCAGTCGTGGTCGTATTCATTTTCCAATTACCTGCTATATATAATTTTCGCATTCAATTGCTCCTTCAATCCGATTTAGAAAACCGGAATTGGATCATGCATCATTCAGGGCAGCGATGCCTGGTAAAACCTTGCCTTCCACCAATTCAAGAGAAGCGCCGCCACCAGTAGAAATATGAGACATTTTATCAGCAACACCTGCTTTATTTATAGCGGAAACAGAATCCCCACCACCGATGATCTTCACGGCATCATCAAGTCCGGCCAATATATTTGCAATAGCATTGGTACCCACCGCGAACCTCTCAAACTCGAAAACACCCATTGGGCCATTCCAGAAAACCGTCTTTGCACCCTTGAGAGCGCCTCTGTATTTCTCAATAGTCAGCGGACCGATATCCATGGCTATAAATCCATCATCAATCCCATTTCGCGCAACCTGTTTGGCTTCCGCGTCCGGTGAGAATTCCTGCGTGACGATATGATCGATCGGCAAGTAGATATAAATATGACTCTCATAAGCCTTTTGCAAAATATCACGGGTCTTATCGATCATATCTTCTTCAAGTAAGGAATTTCCGACAGAAATACCTTTGGCCTTGAGGAATGTATATGCCATCCCACCGCCTATGATGATATGATCCACTTTTTCAAGCAGGCTTTCCATAACTGCAATTTTTGATGAGACTTTGGCCCCGCCGATAATCGCAATAAAGGGTTTGGCTGGATTGTTCACAATTTTATCTTCCAGATATTCCAGCTCTTTCTCGATCAGAAATCCGGCTACAGCCGGCAAAAATTGGGCGATTGTCTCGGTGGAGGCATGCGCCCGATGGGCCGTGCCGAATGCATCGTTGACGTATATATCACCATAGGATGCAAGCACTTTAGCCAGCTTTTCCTGTTCCGCCTTGTCTTTGGATTTCTCTTCTTCGTGAAACCGTGTATTCTCCAGCATGAGGATTTCACCATCCTGAAGCGCTGCGACCATGGCCTGGGTTTCATCGCTTATGCAATCGGGTGAGAGCTTCACGGATTTTCCCAGCAATTCAGCCAGAAGGGCCGCTACTGGAGCCATCTTGTGTTTACCTTCAATGTACTTGACTTCATCAAAGGATTGGCCGCTTTTCTCGGCCTTCTCTTTTGCCTTGGGCATGTCCTTGGCGGGATCTCCCAAATGGGACATCAGCACCAGACTCTTTGCGCCTTGTTGAAGCACATATTGGATTGTTGGCAGAGCCGCCTGAATCCGTGTGTCATCCTGCACCACACCCTCATTCATAGGCACATTGAAGTCCACGCGCATAATTACGCGTTTGCCCTTGAGATCCACATCCCTTACTGTTAATTTCTTCATCGTCCCTTTTCTCCGGACTTATTTTACAGAATCCATGTAAGAGATCAATTCAGCCACTTTAACGGAATATCCCCATTCATTATCATACCAAGAGACAACCTTGACAAAAGTCGGGTTCAGCATGATTCCAGCGCCCGCATCAAATATAGATGTGCGTGAATCGTGAATAAAATCCGAAGATACAACCGCTTCTTCTGTATAGCCGAGAATGCCCTTTAATTCGCCATCAGCTGCCTTTTTCATTACGGCTTTAATTTCATCATAGGATGCTTCTTTTGCAAGCTTGACTGTCAGGTCAACCACAGAAACATTCACTGTGGGAACACGGAGAGCCATACCTGTAAGCTTGCCATTTAATTCTGGGATAACCTTGCCAACAGCCTTCGCAGCACCCGTGGATGAAGGAATAATATTAGCTGCTGCTGCTCGGCCACCACGCCAGTCTTTTTTGGAAATCCCATCAACCGTTTTCTGAGTTGCGGTTGTGGCATGGATAGTGGTCATCAAGCCTTCAGCAATGCCCCAATTATCATTCAACACTTTGGCGACAGGGGCCAAACAGTTGGTCGTACACGACGCATTGGAAACGATATCCATTTCATTGGTGTACTTTGCATTATTTACGCCCATGACGAACATGGGAGTATCATCTTTGGCGGGTGCAGAAATCACAACCTTCTTGGCACCTGCTTTCAGATGTTTGCCAGCGCCATCTGCAGTTGTAAAAATTCCGGTGGACTCAACAACATACTCGGCGCCAACTGCATCCCATTTTAAATTTGCAGGATCCATCTCGGACGTAACACGAACCGACTTGCCATTGACAACCAGATTGCCATCTTTTACCTCAACATCACCCTCAAATCCACCATGAACAGAATCATATTTCAGCATATACGCCATATAATCCACATCGATCAAATCATTGATGCCAACCACTTCATATTTATCGGCATTATTTGCCATATACCGAAAAACCAAACGACCGATTCGTCCAAAACCATTAATACCGACCTTTAAAGCCATTATAAATCCTCCTTATATATTGTTAATTCTTATACAATAACCGCAGCTTCCCCGCTGCTTATGCGTAATTTGACGCATTCCTTCAAATAAAGGAAGTAGAAAATAAAGAACTTTTCCCCAAATGTCAAGAGTTTTCGACCGGCTTAAAATGAACATCCGGTCTCACAAGAGCCAAGCCGGTGACGTATTCGGCCCCCGCATCAAGGAGTGCCTTGGCGCAGGCGTTCATTGTAGCGCCCGTGGTCACCACATCATCAATCAGTACAACGCGCTTGCCCTGAATTGATTTCGCATTTTTCACACGAAAGGCTCCGTCCACATTGGCTTGGCGGGCTTCTGAATCCAGCTTGGTTTGTGTTGCGGTCGGGCGATTTCGAGTCAACGTATTCTTAAGAATAGGGATTGGATGGACGTGCTGAATCCCTTTACAATATAGAAAGCTTTGATTGAAGCCCCGTTCACGCTTGCGGGATGAATGCAGCGGCACCGGAACCAGGCAATCCATGTTTTGGATTTCGGTTGGAGGAAGAATTCTTCCGACTTCCTCGCCCAGGTGGATTCCTAACCGCCATCCCTTGTGATATTTTACATGATGAACCAGTGTCTCGATTTCAGGGCTGTAGAACCAGCAAGATATGATCTGTTTAAAATGGAACGGCTCGGAGAGATAGATAAAATCTTGTGAATTGGATTGACTTTTCACATCCAGAGATTCACGGAGTTGGGACTCGCATTCTGGACAAACCCACATATGTTCGGACAGTCGCACATGACACACCAGACATTCCGGAGGATAGAGAAAATCCAGGAATCCAGCAGTCAAGGTCGCCAGAAAACGAAAAAAGGGCTCCCCCTTTTGGGAAGCCCTTAGATGCAAATCAATTGTCGAGGAAAGTAATTTCAAAAATGTTTACCGCATACTATATTCGATCTACGACATACTACCTTACGAAAGACGATCTACTTCTTTGGAACCATCTTGCTCAAATCAAGCTGACCGAACACGTACATCTCGCCGATCAGGGATTTGCCCCAGACCATGAACGCGTCCGTGACATTGTTGCCTTCCGCATTCACATGGTCGTCTGGAAGATGACGGGTCAAACCGGCCACTGATTTCAGCGGCACAAGTTTGTATTCCATTTTGTATGGGGTGTCGGACACGCGTTGCATCGCCACGGACCCTTCGAGTTCGCCCTTGAGCGCGCATTCGGCCGCGAACTTGCCAAGACCCAAAGTCTCTTCATAATCCACGGAGCTCTGATCAGGGAAAGAGCGCTGAATGTAGCCCAATGTATCGCCACGGGCACGCAGCTTTTTCACAATTCCCTTGCCTTCCATATACTCTTTCACTTTATCAACCAAAGCATCCGCGAGTGCGCCGGTTCCTGAGAGCTGCACATTGCCGTGACTGTCAGCTTCCAGCGTATCGGAAGAGAGCTTCTGAAGAATGGATACGCCATCTTTATCTTCAACACCTTCTGAAACTGCCACGACACAGCGGCCAAATTTCGTGTACACAGATTCCACATCTTTGCAAAACTGATCGACATCAAATGCTTTTTCAGGAACATACACCAGATGCGGACCGGATTCTGCATTCGTACGGCCCAGCGCGGCAGCGGCTGTCAGAAATCCGGCATGACGCCCCATGCACACGGCCAGATAAAATCCACCAAAACACTTGTTGTCCATATCCGCACCGCGAAAGGCGTTCGCCACATAACGTGCGGCAGAGGCATATCCTGGTGTGTGATCATTTTCCATCAAATCATTGTCCACAGTCTTGGCTACATGAAACATCCGCAATTCATATCCTGATTTCTTGGCCGCATCATTAATAATATCAAGGGACTCTGATGTATCATTGCCGCCTGCGCCAAACACATAACGGATGTTGTATTTCTTGAACACATCCAACATTTTCTGATTGTCTTCAGCATTGGGTTTGTGACGTGTGGAGAGCAGCGCAGTTGCAGGGGTTTTCGAAATCGTGATCAATTCATCTTTGGATTGCGCACGCAGATCAACCATCTCTTCATTTAGAATCCCGTCAATACCGTGCAGACTGCCGTAAATACCCGTGATCTCCGGGGCATCCATCAAACCGAGAGCCACACCCACCCACGACGCGTTGATCACCGCAGTCGGGCCGCCTTGTGTAAATACAACTGCATTGCCTTCAAGAATACTCATGTTTAACTCCTGTTAAAAACTACTTTCTCATTATTTGAATCAATTAAGAATAATTGTCAAACAGATCTTTCTTCTTAGGAAAAATAAAGTGATCTGGCACCGGAAACTGGGAGCACATCAACAGCGCTTCTTTTCTCACACTCTCGATCACCGATTCCTTATCAATATTTTCAGCAATATCATTAATTAATGAAGCGATAAATTCCATTTCCTGTTCTTTCATTCCACGGGTGGTCACAGCAGGTGTTCCAATACGCAATCCGCTTGGGTTGGCAGGAGGAGCAGGGTCGGATGGAATCGTATTATAATTGGATACAATCCCTGCTCGATCAAGCGCTTTCGCAAACTTTCTTCCCGAAATATTCTTATTACGCAAATCAATCAGGATTAAATGATTGTCCGTCCCTCCGGATACAAGTTGAAATCCATATTCAAGCAGTTTTTCTGCCAGAGCTTTGGCATTTTTAATAATCTGATTTGCATAAAGTAGAAATTCTTGTGTGTCCGCTTCCGCAAGCGCTACCGCAATTCCGGATATGGTGTGCATGTGCGGCCCTCCCTGCAAACCCGGAAATACCGATTTATCCACCTTCTCCGCATGCTCGGATTTCGTTAAAAGCAATCCACCGCGCGGCCCGCGAAGCGTTTTATGTGTCGTGGTGGAGACGATATCCGCATAGGGTACAGGACTTTGATGACATCCCGCTACTACCAAACCGGATATATGAGCGATATCGCTGATATGATACGCGCCAACATCTTTCGCTATTTAAGCAAAAATGTCAAAGTTGATTTGACGAGGATAAGCTGTGGCACCGGAAACTATGACTTTGGGCTTATGCTCTTTTGCCAGATCCCTGATCTTGTCATAATCGAATCGCCCGGTTTCGGGATCGACAGTATATTGAACACTCTTGAAAAATTTACTGGTTGCGCTCACCTTCCAGCCATGTGTCAGATGACCCCCTTCAGTTAAAGCAAGCCCCATAATGGTGTCACCCGGTTTAATGAGCGCATTGTAAGCTGCCAGGTTTGCGACCGATCCTGAATAGGGCTGCACATTGGCATGGTCGGCTTTAAAGATTTTCTTGGCTCGGTCAATCGCAAGGGTTTCGATAAGGTCTGTAACCTGTTGCCCCTCATAGTACCGTTTGTTTGCATATCCTTCAGAATATTTATTAATCAGGCAGCTCCCTGTTGCCAACAGCACAGCCTTTGAAACATAATTCTCAGACGGGATTAAACGGATTTTACCACATTGGCGAGCCCGCTCCTGATGAATCAGTTCGTAAATCAGAGGATCATATTGTTCAAGTGCGTTCTTCATACTCTATATCCTTTTCTGGAGGGTTGAGCCCTCTTACTTATACCTTAATCTCTTTTACTATCTTATAAATGGAAATTTAAACTACGAAAATCACATCACAATGTCAATTATAAATGAGTGGGATTATGTGGTATTTCGGGAGCAGTTGAATGATTATAGGATGAAGGATGGTAACGTCGCGTTTCTGTGGTTGTGCGCCAAGAGCTGTATTGATCGCCCTAAGATTCCCATCTTTGGGCGTACTTGTCAGGAAGATTCAATCCTCAGAAACTAAAATATCATTATTAATTCGAATGTTCTGCATATTTTATTTTTCCAACCACCTATCCACAGGATTAGAATCCTCGCCAGTCATGGCCCAGGATTAGGAAACCCGGGGCCATCAAAACTCTGTGGACTTCTTCGTACAAGTAAGGGAACAAATGTAGAAGGATATGAAAAAAGTCATGGGTAAAATATGATCGGAAAATCAATGAAAAAGGTCTTTCCCTAAAAAAGGGAAAGATCTTTGAAAACGTGAGTTGTAGTCCAACTATGAGTTGGACTACAACTCATAATCCTGAAAACAGTTGATAAATCAGGGCCGAATCGCTATATTTTAAAAACTCAGTGAAATACAGGATTTAACTCATGCGACAATTCCACCTCTTCATTCTATTCATTCTCCTTCCTCTGGGGTGCAGTCATTCCCAAACCCCTGCATTCGATGCGCAGCGTGCATTCGGTTTTCTTGAAGCGCAATGCGATTTCGGGCCGCGTATTCCGGGGTCCGAGGGCAGCCGGAAGTGTATTGACTTCATGGTCCAACAACTCCAAAATGCGGGCGGACAGGTTCAGAAACAACCATTTGCTTTTTCCAATCCTCTGACCGGTGAGAATGTCACGGCGACCAATGTGATTGCGTCATTCGGATCTCAGAAGAAACGCATCCTGCTTTGTGCGCATTGGGACACCCGACCGTACGCGGATGAAGATCCCGATCCCGCGAAACGGCGTGAGCCAGTGCCCGGCGCGAATGACGGCGCTTCGGGTGTGGCCGTCCTTCTCGAATTGGCCGAACAGTTTAAAACGCAGCCTCCTCCCATCGGCGTGGATATTGTCCTTTTCGACGCAGAGGATTCAGGCATTGCTGGCAGCGATCAATCGTGGTGTCAGGGATCCCGATACTTCGCCAGAAATCCCATCGTGCCGAACTTTCCCGAATACGCTATCCTCCTTGACATGATCGGAGATAAAGATCTGCGCATCCCCATTGAAGGATTTTCAAATCATTACGCCTCCAATATTGTCCAAAAAGTATGGGGACGTGCCGAAGCAATGGGACTGGCTCCCTTTGTCCGTCAATCCACCGGATATGTTGTGGACGATCATCTCGAACTCATGAAGGCAGGCATGCAGGCCGTGGATCTGATCGATTTTGATTATCCGTACTGGCACACGGTTGAAGATTTGCCCGACAAATGCAGCGCGGAAAGTCTTGAGGTCACGGGGCGATTGTTATTGAGCCTTGTCTATACGCCATGAATCAAACAAAACCAAAATACTGGATTCGAGTGACTGTGCCCTGCACACCGGAAGCGTTCGAGGCGGTGTCCAATTTTCTGTTTGAGACCGGAGCAACCGGTCTTGAAGAATCAGAGGATTCCATCACCGGATATTTTCCAGAGCCGGCTTCCGCAGAAAAATTGGGCGCACTTATCCATCCGTTTACGCAAAGCCTGCAACACATGGGATTGGATGTATCTCCTCCCCAATTTATGAATGTGCCGCTTGAAGATTGGGGCAGGAAATGGCGGGAGTCGTTCGGCCCGCTTCAAGTTACCAAACGCATTCGAATCTGGCCGCCGTGGATTGAAGATCCTGACCCCCCTGACGGAATCACGCTTCGCATTATGCCGAGAATGGCATTCGGCACCGGTTCGCATGAGACCACGCAGCTCTGTCTGGAATTGCTTGAGGAAAATCTCCAGCCGGGTCAATCCGTTCTGGATGTGGGAACAGGTTCCGGTATCCTTGCCATCGCGGCGATCCGGCTCGGCGCAGAAAAAGCCACCGGCGTGGATGTGGACCCTGAATCATTTGAGAATGCAGAAGAGAACGCCGGGCTAAACCAGGTAAAGGATGCAATCCGATTTTATTGCGGTGATGTGACCTCCATCCCTGAATTAAAAGCGGATCTCATCCTGGCGAATATCAACCGGACCGTACTGAAGCAGGTAATCCCGCAGTTGTCCGCATTTGCTTATCCTGAAACCACATTCATCCTCTCAGGACTTTTAGAAACCGAATCGGATCAGATGTGCCGGTTTCTGATTCATCATGAATTTGAGATATTGACGAAACGCCAAAAAGGCGAGTGGATTGGCTTTGTGATCAAATCAGTCAATCCATCCAAATAATTCAAATCTGACGGAGGCGCCATGGATTACGTCACCACGCTATCATCCGCACTCACGCCACTGATTGCGATTGTGGTTTTGTACGTGATGTATCAACAATATCGTGCAAATCAACAACAGGTTCAGATGTTTCTTTTTGACAAGCGACTCGCGCTCTATCAGCGGGTCTATGAATTCATTCAGTCCTTTTCTGACCCGAAACAGGTTGATCAGCGCGATCTGATTAAATTTCAACACGAGATGAGCGCAGCGCTTTATTTGTATGATCGAAAGATATTTGAATTTACGCAGAAACTCATTCTGCGAGCCAGGGAGTTGTCACGTCTTGAAGATTGTCTGAGCGGTATGGCCAATTGCAGCGACGATGAAAAAGAGAAAGCGCCGCTCAGAGAGCGCGAGGTCAATGTGTGGTTTTCCCGGCAGGTCGATGTGGCCAGGGAGTTGTTTAAGCCTTATTTGAAATTGACTGTATAATACATGGTATATAGTCAATAGAGAATAACGAATGATGATTTCCGAATGAAGAAGTAAAACAGGTAAGAGACAAGAAAGATTCTTTCCAGGATTTATAATGAACGCAGTTGAAATTATTACGAAAAAACGGGATGGCAAGAATCTCTCAAAGGATGAAATCCGCTGGATGATCCACGAATATGTGCGGGGGGAGATCCCGGATTATCAGATGAGTGCTTTGCTCATGGCGATTTATTTTAATGGACTGGAATCCTCGGAAACAGCGGCACTGACCGAGGCGATGATTCAATCCGGTGATCGCATGGATTTGAGCGCGGTTCCTGGCATCAAGGTAGACAAGCATTCCACGGGCGGGGTGGGTGACAAGGTTTCTCTTGTGCTGGCGCCTCTTGTGGCCGCGGCCGGTGTGCCGGTGCCCATGATGTCCGGACGGGGGCTGGGTCACACGGGCGGTACGCTCGATAAACTCGAAGCCATTCCCGGATTTCGCACGCAGCTCTCCGAAAAGGAATTCCGCAATATCCTCGCTAAAACCGGATTTGCGATGATCGGTCAGACCGAATCCATCGTACCTGCGGACCGGCTGCTTTACGCATTGCGTGATGTTACGGGCACGGTTCCCAGCATTCCCCTGATTTGCAGTTCCATCATCAGCAAGAAAAAGGCTGAAGGAGCGGACGCGCTTGTACTGGATGTCAAGGTCGGTAACGGGGCCTTTCTTCCGGATCGGAGCGCCACGGTCTCTCTCGCGAAAAATCTTGTCCGACTTGGCGAGAATGTGGGACTGAAAACCAGGGCGCTGCTTACTTCAATGGATCAACCTTTGGGACTCACTGTGGGCAACTGGCTTGAGACGCGGGAAGCGATTGAGGCGCTTCAGGGCAACGGGCCTGATGATTTGATGGAAGTCACTTTCCAACTCGGCGGATTGATGTGCGTGTTGGGCGGGTGTGCACATTCTCCCTCTGAAGGCATAAAAATATTGAAGGAGAAACTGGATTCGGGTGAGGGGTTTGAGCAGTTTATCCGCATGACAGAATTGCAGGGCGGGGATGTAAAGGTGGTTGAATCCCCGGATAAATATCCCCATCAAGCAAAAGCGATTGAAGTCACCAGTCCCGTTTCCGGTACAATCATTCAGATGGATACGCAGATCATCGGGATTCTCTCCGTTTCACTCGGTGCTGGACGGATGCGGAAAGAGGATGTGGTTGATCCCTCAGCCGGGATTGTGCTTGATAAGAAAATCGGGGATTCCGTCCAAACTGGCGAGAGGCTGGCTACACTTTACACGAACAAATCCATTGCTTCAGATGAACTCATTCAGCGCTATTGCAAAGCTCTAATTATTTCCGATGAGGAAGAGCCAGAGTTTCCACAGCTTATACATGAATTGATTGAGCATGGGTAGAGAAAAATCCCCAAATATCAAAGTTGCACTTGGAACTTGAATTCAATTATTGCCCTCAATCATTAGTGTCCGGTTAAAACATTACAAAACAAATAAAAAAGGCCCGATTAACCTCAAAAATTGTTATATTTTATTGCCCATAAACTATAACAAAACAGGAGGTTGTCAGGCCATGAAATATCGTAACACAATTTTAAGACAAATGCTA
>JABMRT010000204.1 GCA_013202295.1 Candidatus Zhuqueibacterota bacterium | reverse complement strand
GGATGATCGAGGGCACAGCCCTCTCGTTATTTCGCCCAGGGGCACAGCCCCAGGGCGATCAAAGACTCTTACACCGCCACACCCCACACAAACACCTCTACAAACTCCTTCATCCTCTCAATAATCCTCTCCCCAATAGCCCTTGCCTCCAACACACTCGGCCGTTTATCCAGACATTTATAAACATCTTCCCATAACGGATCATGTTCACTGAAAATATAAGCATCAATAAGCGCCTGAAACTGCCTCTGATCCAGGTTCTCATCATCACACAATTTTTTCAGGGCGAGTATTTTCTGCTCCTGCCAGTATTTCTCAAACTCATCGGGGATGTCGTCGACATCTTCAATCTGTGGCAGATGTTTTTCAATGAATTTCTCAATCAGTTCCCGTTTGCTGCGCAATTCAATTTCACCAGACAGAAGATCGACAATGGCTTTTCTCTGCATTTCGATATCTTTGGCTTCAGCCTGTTTGAGCCGGGCTACGAGTTTGAGGATGTAGGCCACATTGATCTCGTCGCGATGTATCAGCTCCAGTTCGAAATCGACATCTTCGAGAATGGAGGTTTTTTCTTTGCTGTGGTCGCTGCGCACTTTATCATAGAGGTCGAGATATTTTGATTTGTAATCGGCAAAACTCTGTTCACTCATGGGAAGGGCATCCCAAGTGAAATCGGTGAATGAGGTTAGGATATTTTTTATGCGGATCAGTTCTCTGAAGGCCTTGGTAAAGGCGAGCTGATCTTCTTCACTGGCCAGATCGTCTACACTTTTTACAGTGGGTGCAATAAGCAATAATTCAGCAAAAGCCTGACTGAATTTTCTGACAACATCTTCATAGGGTGGTAAAAGGATCTCTTCTCTAGCATCTTTATTAGAGAAAAGGACAATGGCATTATCTGTGGCTTCCTTCAGGTTGCGGAAGCAGAGGATGTTGCCATGGGATTTTTGTTCGTTGAGAATGCGGTTGGTACGTGAGAAGGATTGTATCAGACCATGATGGCGAAGATTTTTATCGACATAAAGGGTATTGACCATCTTGGCATCAAACCCAGTGAGAAACATGTTGACCACCATCAGAATGTCGAGCCTTTCTTTATCGGGAAAACCCTCTTTCTCCCGCTCTTTGAGGCGCTTGCTGATATCCTTATAGTAATTCTCAAAATTGATATAATCTTTCGTATTAAAGCTGGTTCCGAACATGTGATTATAATCAACCAGAAATTCATCAAGCTTTTCACGGGAATGACTTGTCAGATATGACGGTTTCGGTTCAGCTACCATGGACAGATCAGACGGAAGCATCCCGTTGGCACCAAGGTCGTCTTCATTGGCGGCATAACTGAAAATCGTGGCAATCCGAAGGTCGGTCTCTCCGGCATCTATTTTCTTTTTGAATATTTCGTAATACTTGATCAGGGTGGCAATACTGCTCACGGCAAAAAGAGCGGAATAGGTGCGGTTGTGGGTTTTCTGGTTGT
Organism: Candidatus Zhuqueibacterota bacterium; assembly: GCA_013202295.1. Lineage (GTDB taxonomy): Bacteria > Zhuqueibacterota > QNDG01 > QNDG01 > JABMRT01 > JABMRT01. The sequence goes on along the minus strand of JABMRT010000204.1, from coordinate 4,371 downwards.
GGTAGTGCAGGATATAATCCACAATCTTTTCCAGACGGGCCGGTGAGTCAAGCACCTCGGCAGTATCAATATCTTCGACCTGGATATCAACAAAGGTGTTGCCGGTCTGCCTGTACCGGCCGATGTACTCCACCGAAAATCGCAGCACGTTCTGATCACGGATGGCATCGGTGATCACATATTTATGGAGGCACTCGCCGAAGAGGTCTTTGGTGGTGCGTTTGCCGAACTGTTCATTTTTGGAGGCATTGTCTGCAAAGATGGGGGTTCCGGTAAACCCGAAGAGCTGGCAGTTTTTGAAAAAGTCGATGATGCGCTGGTGGGTTTCGCCGAACTGACTGCGGTGGCATTCGTCAAAGATCAGCACCAGCCGTTTGTTCTGCAGATGCTCCATTCCGGGCTGATAGCGCCCCAAAGTCACGGCATTGTTCAGCTTCTGAATGGTGGTCACAATCAGCTTTGAGTCATCCCCCAGCTGCCGCACCAGGGCGCGGGTGTTGTTGGTGACATCGACACTGTCGGGTTTGAAGCTGTTAAACTCTTTCATTGTCTGGTAGTCAAGGTCTTTGCGGTCAACCACAAAAACCACTTTATGCACCTTGGGCAGATCCATAATGATCTGGCTGGCTTTGAAAGATGTCAGGGTTTTGCCCGACCCGGTGGTATGCCAGACATAGCCGTTATAATCGGTGTCATTCTCTTTCTTCTTGGGCATGATGTCAGGCGCCTGCCTTACCTTTGTGATGATCGCTTCCGTGGCATATATCTGGTATGGCCTGAGCACCATAAGAATTTTAAAAGTCTCGTTAAAGACGATATAGTGGGCGATCATTTTACCCAGATGATCCCGGTTTAAAAAGAGAGCGGCAAAATCGGTCAGGGCCGTGATATTGCGGTTCTGCACATCGGCCCAGGAATAGGTTTGTTTAAAGGATTGCTTTCTGCTGTTGGCGTAGTACTTGGTATCGACCCCATTGCTGATCACAAAGATCTGCACATACTGGAACAGCCCGCTGTTGACCCAGAAGGAATGACGCTGATAGCGGTTGATCTGATTAAACGCCTCCTTCAGCTCCAGCCCCCGCCGTTTCAGTTCAATCTGCACAAGGGGCAGACCGTTGATGAGAATGGTGACATCATAGCGGTTCTTGTACACACCCTCCACCGTAACCTGATGAGTCACCTGAAAGAGATTATCCTCCCACTTCTCGGAATTATAAAACTGGATGTACGTCGTCTCCCCGTTCTCCCGTGTCAAGGCGAAGCGGTCACGCAGGGTTTTGGCCTTTTGAAAGACATTGCCTTTGGAAAGATAATTGAGGATGACGTTGAATTCTCGTTCTGAGAACGTGGTTTTATTGAAGGATTCTAACTGGGATTTCAGATTGGCCAGCAAAGAGGCGTCATCATGGATAGCTGCCTGCGCATAGCCGAGACCGGTGAGCTGCTGGATGAGTTCGTTTTCGAGGATGGCTTCAGGTTGGGTGGTCATTTTTTCTCAATCTCTTTGATGATTTTGTCAAAATCAGATTTGAAAAGTTTATCCTGAACAATCCGATACTTTTCAAATTCACTCTCTGCATGCGTCTTGGCTATTTTCGCGGTGATCTTTCCACTGTCTTTAAGAATATCCCGTTCACTGAATTCAAGGAAGGCATCCAGCCTTTGTGCCCAGTTCTCCATGGTCATGGGAATTTTCCTTTGGGCCCGGTCCTCAGCCAAATCGAGATACGCATTAACGATGCGCCCCAATGATTCCAACTCATTTTTTTTCAAATAATTTTTGGCGATGTGGATATCTGTTTTGAGAATCTTACCCTCGGGAGATTTTGCCCAGGTTGTTAACCCCATTTGTTCTTTCTGACTATCTGCCCGGCCTTTGATCAATTCAGCAGCAGTATGACCATGAATGGCAAAATGAAGTTTGTTCTGCACCTTGGCAAAGAAATCCCGGGTGGTTTGTGCTTCTTTATCATAATCCAAACTGGTGGCATAGATATCGGTGATTTTCTGATAGAAGCGCCTCTCGCTCAGCCGGATCTCCCTAATCTCACTGAGCAGCTTTTCAAAATAGTCTTCATTGAGGAATGTGCCATTCTCCAACCGCTGCCGATCTAAAACATACCCTTGAATGGCAAATTGTTTCAAGACTGATGTTGCCCATTGTCTGAATCGGGTTGCCCTTGCCGAGTTGATGCGATACCCACAGGCAATAATCGCATCAAGGTTGTAGTGCCTGGTTTTATAGTTCTTCCCGTCTGAAGCAGTTACCGAGAAATCCTCGGTAACTGAATCTCTATCAAGCTCACCTTCTTTGAAGATATTTTTCAGATGTAACGATATATTATCACCAGAGCAGCCAAACAATACAGCTATCATCTTCTGCGAAAGCCAGATGGTTTCACCCTGGTAGCGCACTTCAATGCCATCTTCACCAGCCTGGGAGGTGAAAATCAAAAATTCGGCTGTGGAATTTCGAATCATCTTTTTCATACGAACATCCTTTGGAGGAGACCTTTTTTGAAGGATTGGGTTTGGGTTATTTGGGATTGGATGGATTCTATTTTCTTGTCGATAGCTGAAAGAAATGAAGCGATTTTTCGTTGCTCTTGGCTACATGGATAATGTACAGGACATGATGAAATATAATCCCAATCAGCCCTTGGCATCTTTGATCCTGATGTTATAGTGGAAATACGATAGAAATAATCTGATTGAACTAAATAGAACAAATACAAATTATCGATCTCTTTACCCTTCAGTACCCAAATTTCGGAAGAGCATACCCCATCAAAGACGGGCATTAAATATTTCTTTAAATTTGGACGCAATTTACCAAAAAGGACATCACCATTCTTGAACATATTCTTTATACTTTTCTGATCTTTTGATGAAAACACTTTAATTAACGCCCCATTCTCCTTTTCAATACTTTCCAATTCGATACATGGCAAATCATTACTATCCAATTTAGGGTTATGTTTACAACCAGACTTTTCAACAATATTTCTAAAAGCACTTTTACTCCAATCCGGGTAATCCTTCCCGTTCTCATTTTTAAAACGAATCTCCCGTGAGAAGATCTTCTGCATTACGCCTTTCTTATACTGCTCAAACAGCTCCTTTTTGCGGGTGAGCTGTTGTATCTTCCGGTCAATCGCAGAAAGGAATGAGGCGATTTTTTGTTGTTCGGGGAGGGAGGGGAAATTTATTTTAACAACTTCTAGACTGTCTTGACCAATATTGTAACGAGTACTTCCACCACTTCTTGTTGTAATCTCTTTTCTTGCTGACCAAGTTTTTAAGAGCATGTTCATGAACATTGGATCATAAGCTTGTTTTTTGTGGCCTCTTATAACAAAACCACCAAAAATGGCACAACGCTCTTTATCAAGGTAAACATTGGCTTGTCCAACTTCCTCTCTGGTTTCTGAACTTCGTTGAAATAAAACATCACCGTATTCAACTCGATTTTTCTGCAATTCACTTTCGGACACTTCAACTTTTCCAATGATATTAGCATAGTTGATATACCGATTATTGATAATATCAAGAACATTGATAAATTTTATTCCTTTTCCATATTTTTCTTTAACAGCATTCAATCCATTTTTAAACGAAAGCAAGGTGCCAAGTTTTTCCTCAGTCCACACATCATCAAATTCACGGAAACGCAATTGGGGAATATTTTTTGTTTGTTTTGTCATGGATTCCATATCATTTTTAATCATCATTCATCATCGTAGAGACGTTGCATGCAACGTCTCTACATAAATAAAATCACAATCCATAATAATCATCATCCGCCCATTTTTTGGGATTGTATATAATATATTCCACAATATTGTTGTACGATTTGTCATCTCGAATAATATGATCATGAAATCGTGATTGCCATGCAAAATCGGCGTGAATTTGTCGGGCGTGTTTTGTGACGGTTGATTTGAATGAACGCACAATTACCGATAACGAACCGGATTTTGGCGATATCGACGACATTTTTTTGGATTGGGTTGATTGTCGTAGAGACGTTGCATGCAACGTCTCTACATTATCATCCGGATTATTAATGATAATAATGCCGTGAACATGATTCGGCATCACAATAAATGCATCCAATTTCACACATGAAAAATGTTTGGGTATTTCCTTCCAATAATTCCGCACCATTTCCCCAATTTCCGATAATTGCATTTTTTCGTTCACAATATCACCAAAATAATATTCACGCCCACGTGTGCAAATCGTCACAAAATAGGCGCCGTTCCATCCGTAATCCCAATGCTGCAAACGCGCAGATTCTATCCGGTATTTGTTTTTAAATTTTTCTGACATTTTTGATTTTTATAGAGACGTTGCATGCAACGTCTC
>JABMRT010000203.1 GCA_013202295.1 Candidatus Zhuqueibacterota bacterium | reverse complement strand
GAGCAAGATAAACGTCGAAAATCTTTCGAATTAGAAAAGCGTGTTTTCCAAGCTGAAAATATTGGCCAGCTATTTGCAGCTTTGACAATTCAGCAAGACGCTATCCGGGAACAAATTCAGCTACTGGATAACAAAATGCAGATGGATAAGGATATTATTCACGTACTTCGAATGATATCCAGTATCATCCCGGATAAATTGACATTAACCAATTATCAATATGCACCCTTCAAGGAAATCACCAGTGGAAGGGGTAATCAAGCAAGAAGGAGTGAGCAGACTCAAAATGAAAATGAACTGGGACTCAGATTAAGCGGTATGAGCAAAACACCCTGGCCTGATGTGGGTGTTTCAGTTACACAGTTCATTCTTGATCTGGAAAAGTCGGGTTTTTTCAAAGAAGTAGATTTGTCACAAGAAAAGTTTGATGTGGAAGAAAAACTATACGTTTTTACAATACTAACAAAGTTAAAAGGATCAGAAAGTGGTGCAAATCAATAAACAGTTCATTGTTATTCCTAGTATCACTGTGATCGGGATTATCGCCTGGACTGTAATCTTCTTTATGCCGCTTCAGAAAAATATCGGTCAATTGAACGACAAGATTCGTATGTATGAAGGCAAAATGAAGAAAAAGATCACAGATCAGGATATTGCACTCATGAAATCTAAAGCCGACAGTTTAAATGACATTCTTTTAAGCAGAAGAGATAGAATTTACCCATTAAGTGAATTTCTGAATCTGGGCAAGGACTTAAAAGCCATTGGCGATAAATACGGTTTAAAGCTTGAGACGATCAGGCCGGATTATACCAAACTCTCAGAGGTTGGTAAAACAGAAGCTGATATTTCTGAATTAATCCTTACGGCAGAGTATTCGGGTACATTCAAGGAATTGACTCAATTTTTAGATAATAAAGACGAGTTTCCATTCTGGTTTGGTTTTAACGAAATTAGGCTATCAAAAAAGGAAAGTGGAACGGATGTTGAGATCGCCTTAAAAGGCAAGATTGTTTTAGCGGGTGATTCTGCATTTGTGCAAACACCAGTTATTCAAGAAAATAAAAGTGGGGTGTAGACACAAGAGCTCGTATCAGTTGTATGCTTTAGGGAGGATTATATGACAACTATCCATCGGATTTTTAAATGGGTAGAAATTATTTCGATCGGTTTTTTCATCGTTTTCTTTGGATGGATTGCCTGTTCACAGAAAGCACCTCTTGATCCAACTCAGCCCATTCATCAAGAGTTGCCATATTTTACATCCATCATTGCGACTCCGCAAATTATTGTAGTTAATTCAGGTTTATCCCACGTCAGTGTTCAACTCGTAGACACAGATGGTGCACTGTTATTAAATGAATTGGTGCGTTTTTCAGCTACTCTTGGGACCATAGAAGACAGCATCTATACGGATACTACCGGTACAGCCCATACCATTTTCCGTGCCGGAAGTCAAGTCGGGGAAGCGGTCATTACTGCTTCTTATAACAATATTGCTACAGCGACTATAAAAATAAATGTAAGCACTTCCATTGAAACCAAACTTTTTGTGGCTTCCGGGAGAAGCACGATTTTAGCGAATGGCATTGATACCACAGCGATCAAGATTACGCTGAGCCTTGATTCTCTAAATACCAGTGAATCGATATACGTGAGCATTTCTACGGCAAATGGCAGCCGGCTGGCCGCCAATTCCGTAAAAGTGAACAGCGAAGGGAATGCGAAAGTTGTTCTGACAAGCCTGGCGTCCAGAACTGACGTGACAGAAATCATCACCGCCAATTACGGAGATTATACTGATGTGGTGGATGTGGCTTTACGAGGTATTACATTTCAGGTGGATGCCAATCCGGATGTCATTCTTGCAGACGGGCAAAGTAGTTCATTGGTCAGTGCTATTGTGAAAGAAACAACCTCGCTGGTCTCCATTCCCAATGCATCCATTACGTTTGGAGTAGATCACGGTCTTATCTCAAACACCGCAACAACCGATACCCGTGGCCAAGCATTGGCAAGCCTGACCAGCTCAACTTATCCTGTTACTGCAAATGTGTATGTGCGCTATGGAACAGAGATTGATACGATGATGCAAGTCAATTTTGTTTCCGCCACAGAGAGTGCGCTTATTATTTCTGAAATGGATATATCTGAAAATGCCTTACTTTCAAATGGGATTCAGGGTGCAGAGGTTGCAATTAAAATTGTAGATAAGGATTATAATCCTGTTTCAGGCGACAGTGTGCAATTCGTTTCAACTGCCGGAGTCATGGATCCGGAATGGGTGGTTACAGGCAGTGATGGACAGGCTCAATCCCTATTATATGCGAAGGCGAGTCGGTATGACTCAACAGTCACCGTAACTGCGTATCGCGGTTATCCCCGTCAATCGCGCAGTATTCAAAATATACAGTTCATCGGTGTGTCTCTTGAAGTCGATGCCGATCCGGATACCATTGTCGCAGACGGGAAGAGTACTAGCATCATCGCAGTGAGTTTAAAAGGAACGACAAGCCGAGTTGGCATAAGCGGCGCAACGATTTATTTTGGTGCTGATAAGGGTACGATTAACAATTCCGTAGTGACAAATAGCAGTGGTACAGCAAATATTACATTTACAGCCGCATCTACTTCTGAGCTAGTAGATCAAATCCATGTACATTACGGAGACGGAATTGATACTTCACTTACAATCCGATACGTTCGAGAAGGGCAGAGTGTATACAATCTGGTGAGTCTCGAAACCGTGCAAAATGCCATTATCGCGAATGGTATAGCACAGGCTGGAATCCAAGCACGTGTTGAGGATGACGATGGCAATCCGGTTTCAAATGTATTTGTTTACTTTGATTCGGATACAGGATCCATCCCAAATAGAGAGATTACCAATTCCAGTGGAGTTGCTACGGCTTATCTGACTTCTGATACGAGCCAGGTGGATATTTGGGCCAATGTCGATGCCTATTTAAATGAAAACGAACGGGATGAAGTGCAGGTGCTCTTCCAGGGAATCAAGCTGAGTGTTTCAGCACTGCCGGATACAATTCTTGGAGACGGACATAGTGAATCCATCATTTCCGCCTTGTTGAAGCTTTCCGAAACCAATATCATCATCCCGGATGAACGGATTTATTTCCAGACGAATCTGGGTACTTTCTTAACCGGAAGTGCAGTGACCAATACAACAGGTAAAGCTGAGGCAACACTGGTGAGTGAGAGCATAACAGAAGATATGCAAGTTTCTGATGTCTATATTAATTATGGTGCAGGCATGCGGCGTCGTACACAGGTAGTATTTGAAAGGGCTGTTGCTGAGCGTATAACGCTAAATGCAGATCTGGATATTTTACTTGCCGATGGAACGAGCGAAACTGAAATTACAGCACGCGTTACCAATGAAGATCAAGTGCCTGTTGCAGGAGAAACCATTCGATTTGATATTATTAATGGAAATACCAATAATGACTATTGGGGTTCTGTAAGTCCAACTTCTGTGGTTACAGATGCAAATGGTCTGGCAACAACCACTCTGACCAGCTCTGAATTTGTAGATACCGTGAATGTGCGTTCTTATTTTGGACAACTGAATGAAAACCCGAATCATGTGGATTCTGTTGAAGTGATCTATATTGAAGGCACTGTGGATCAGATTATCATGAATATTGAAAAGTTCAATAGCAGCAATGGGCAATACGAAGAAGCGGATAGTATCAAAGCAGATGGTATTGACAAGGTCCGTGTCAAAGTGACGATATCGGATGCGCAGGATCATAGCTTGCCTGGTGTGCCTGTTGAATTCAGTGCGACTATTGGAAATATTCAGGAAAGTGTGCGAACCGATGAAAATGGTGAAGTGGTTGTCTACTTTACGAGTACTCAAGTTGGAGTGGCCACCATCACAGCCGTAGCGGGTGGTGTCTTCGTATCTGAAAATGTGCAGGTGGTTCCGGGCGATCCCTATGACATGACCATTACATATGATCCGCACTTCATGTATGTAAAGGATACAGGCAAGAATGCCACAGTCACAATCACAGCCAATGTGGTGGATGAAAAGGGTAATCCGGTCGCTGACTCCACAGATGTACGTTTCCGTGTCTATGCTTCTCCAGATGACGGTGATGCATTGAGCAATACTCCTGAAGGCCAGCCGCATGGATATACTTATATGATTCCCACCGTGGGCGGTCGATCACAAGTTTCTTATACAGCAGGAACCCGTTCCGGGGCTTCACGTATAGAAGCCACTGTGTTTGATGATGAAGGTACGCAAATTATTGATCGCATATCCACAGAGATCGTGATTTTTGGCGGGCCGCCATATATTGAAAACATTCTTGATCAGACTTCGTCACACTTGACGGTGGCCACAGCACGTCTGAATATCTGGCATATTCTTGATACGACACAAGTTACAGTAATGGTCGGTGATAAATATAATAATCCGGTTCAAGAGGGGACTGCGGTTTATCTCACAGCATCCGGCGGTGTTGTTTCAACGGTTGCGTATACTGATGAATATGGAATCGCAATTGCCCAATTACAAGCTGGTAATCCTCAACCTACATTGGATCGATGGTACACGTATGATGGCCTGACAGATCCAAATACAGGTACAGTTATTGAAATGTCAACACCTGATTTTGAAAATGAACATGTCTTTAATTATTATACTCCCGCATATTTTTCACCCCCATATAATTATATTGATGGCTATGAACAAAATAATGGAATTACCCGTATTATTGCCTGGACCGAAGGTGTAACTGGTGACCCGCTTGTAGGCTATACACCTGCCCGTGCGTGGGATATGACAGGTGTCGTATATTCGTCGGCAGTCCCGAGTGGTGTTTATCCAAGCAATGCAGCTGTTATTGATTGGGGGCTTGCAGATACAACACCTCCTTATCAGGGTGAAGATGGCAACTACACAGGCGGACCGCAAGTACAAATTATCACGCAGGATCTTGATCCGTCTACAGAGGTTGACACGCTTCAGCCCGGGCAATCTATCCAGATTGATGTATATGTTTGGGATGCAAACGGGAATCCGATAGTAGCAGGCTCCACAATAAAAGCTAGCCACAGGCCTGATAAGCGTCCCGCTTCTGTGGATCCTGGCTTACGTACAACAGGAGATCCAGGTATTACACATTATACATTTGGTTTAACCAACAATATCAATCCAGAAGAACCAAAGGATACACCTGGAGATGCTTGGGCCTATATCGAAATTAGCAGTCGAAATGGTGAAATATTGCTTACAAGTGACAAAGTATATATGTATAAGCCAATCATTCAGATTGATACTACAACAACCGTTGGAGCATTTCGATGAAAGAAAGAACTCATAAAATAATACCAGTACTCATTATCACACTATTCTCAAGCACTGTCTTTTCACAGATGGCGGGTAATCCAGCCGGTGTGAAAGGAAATGGTAAACTCACACTGAGTGTGTCAGGCACCTACTTAAATCAGGTACTGGTCACTGAAACCGCTGTTTCAAAACGCATACTGGGTAAGTGTGTCTGGGGCGCGACTTCAAAGATCGATCTATTTATAACTATGGGCAGTGTGGGCTTGAAAATGCAGTCGGAGGAATCAGGTGTTTCTGATTATGAAGATAAAAAACGATTCGCCATTGGCTTTGGTTTGAATGTGGAACTGGCTTCGCGTTCAAAAAGCTCTCCATACAGTATTTGGGTGAATGCGAAGACTCTGCGATTTGAATCATCAGGTACGTATTATATCTATGATAATACAGGAAACAGTGAATGGCAATCCGATTTTACCTATGACTGGCGTGAGGCTCAGGTGACATTGTGCGCGAAATACTATTTCCCCACTTTTAACATATATGGCGGCGTTCTTGGTTGGATGTTGCAGCGTCATGATGAAAAAATGGAATTATCGGGTGGACAATTGTGGGGTCCTGAACGACAAACCTATCAAAGCGGGATGTGGACAGGCGCCCTTGTGGGTATGGAATTTCCATTGCCGTATGAATATTCTTTTTCAGTTGAGGCTGTTTTCTTTAATGCTGAAAATTATCAGATTATGGTTGGTTTCACACAAACAGGACTTCAATAAAGTTTGAGTTAACAAATGGCATTAAAAAAGAGTGAACAAAGATTATTAATTATTTTAGGGGCAGTTGTTGCTGTCTTTGTATTCAATCAGTTCGTTTGCGGTTCGAACAAGAAAAAGCCAGCAAAGAGACGGCCCGCAAGAACTGCATCTGTGAATGCCCGGTCTTCACAGACGGAAGCGGTCAATGAGACTGAAATCTCCAAAAAAACTTATGAATCCTGGGGACGAGATCCATTTCTTCCCAAGGGAGCAGCTTATACGCGTCCGAAAGTCACTCTGAGATGCCAGGGTATGTTTTGGAAAAGTGGCAAACCCTATGTATTGATTAATAATTATGTATTGAGCGTGGGGGATACTCAGGGAGGAATCACAGTTGATAAAATTGAGGGAAGACGAATTCAAGGCAGAAGAGATGGCAAATCGTTTACCCTGACTTGGAAAGGTTAATTATGGTGCATAGAAAAAGGATCGGCATCAATCTGGTCGCACTTATTACGGCCATTGGTCTGACTGCTACATTGTTCGGCGAACCGGTTCTTGTATCCATTAAGAAAGGTACTGAGGGCAATAAGAGCTGGGCTGTGTTCTCCTTTGAAGGCGATGTCGAGTGGAGTGGTGTTTCGCAAAGCAGTGATGGAAAGCTCAGTCTGTATTTTAAGGGCGGATCAGGTGATTTGAATGGTTCCAGTGTGATACTGGATGCAAGACAGGATAATCGCGTTTATGTCAAACAACTCAGTCAAACACCACCGATTTTCAGAGCGGACATTATTTTTAATGTGAATCAACCGATTGTCATTTTAAGAAAAGAGAATCATATGATAGTCGCTTTCAATGACGAGCGGCTTGTATCTACTAACGCTCAATTAAGCAGTGAGGATGTAACATTCACCAGTACTCTGTATCAGGTTAAGCCTGAATGGCTTGCTGAATATATGAAAATCTCATTCAATTTTGATTCAGATTTCCAATGGGCTGGTTATGTTCGCCATTCTTCAGATCATGTTGATTTAATATTTATGGGTGCTGAACATAATTTGTCTGAAGAATCGCTTACTTTTTCAAAAGGACCGTTGCATACAGTGCAGCTTTATCATAGCACCGATCCCGTAGTGAAACTTAAAGCAAGCCTGTGGTTCAAAGGTGTTTCCAATTTTTCTATTGCTAAAAAAGGAAATCAAATACTGACACAGGCTTATTATCCTGAAACCGAATTGATCGCATCCACCAAATCTGTACCAAGTAATATAAACCCGAAGGCGAGGGAACCAGAACCATTATTCACCGATGCAGAATTAGATAAAGCTAAAACCAACGAGACTAAATACGACACTCAGGATATGGATGCATTACTCAATTTACCTTCTGCTTCTGCAGTTACTCCTGCCGCTGAACCCCTGGTGACAACACAGAGCGCGGATAAAACTCAAAACACTCAAGATGAATCATTTGCAGGCTCAACAATGCAAATGGTTGATGAGATAGAAAAACAAAAAGATGGAGTCTTATGGGATACTCCAGTTTCATTTGAATTTAGATCAACACCAATTAAAGATGCATTGCGTCTTGTTGCGAAAACAAACGATTTGAATATGGTAATCGGAGATGAGGTTGACGGCTCCGTGACAATGACCCTGAGCGAGGTTACACTCAGACAAGCACTTGAGAAAATTGTTGTGACGAATGGATTTGAATATATCGTCGACGACAATATTATTATCGTTAAAACAGTACGCGCGAAGTATGCTGGCGGTCGAGTTACAAAGGTCTATCGTCTTAAATATGCAGATGCTGCCAATGTGGCGAGTGTCATAAAGAATATTGTTACAAGTGACTCGCTGGTGCAAGTATTTTATCCAGAATTTCTGCAATTTATCGACGATCAACAGAGCCAGGGTGGAGGAGGTGGTGGTGGACAGCGATATCCCGGTGCCGGTATGAGCCGTATGCAAGCTAGTCCACAATCGATTCAAGGGATTCGTCGCGCAAGCATTCTTGTTGTGACCGAAAGACCGGATATGATTCGTGAAATTGACGATTTGGTTCGAGAGCTTGATGCTCCGTCCACTCAAATAGTTATTGAGGCAAGATTTTATGAACTTAATCCTGAGAATACCAATCAGATGGGTATCAACTGGCAGGAAACATGGAATGTATTTAATTACATGCCGAATGATCTTGGTATTCTTCCTGGTTTTTCCATTGAATCTGAACAGGCAGCAATAGCACAATGGGATTGGCGTTCGGGGCATTTAAATCCGCTTCAATACCAGGCTGTGCTTCAATTTTTATCAGAACAAAAAG
>JABMRT010000020.1 GCA_013202295.1 Candidatus Zhuqueibacterota bacterium | reverse complement strand
CCTAGCTCAGCTGGTAGAGCAGCTCATTCGTAATGAGCAGGTCATCGGTTCAAATCCGATGGGTGGCTCAAAAAAAATATTTGATTTTAATTTCATTTTATCCGGATATAGCGTGATGAAACGCATTCTTACTATACTTATATTATTAATCAGTCTTCCATGTCTGATCTTCGCGGGCGGTACAGACGGTTTTGAATTCCTGCGTATGGATCTGGGTGGTCGGGTTATCGCGATGGGGGGTGCTTCAGTTGCCGGTGAAGGCAGCCTTCAAAACCTCATTTATAATCCCGCTTCACTCACAGGGATCAAGGTCACACAGGCGACATTTTCCTACCAAAACTATTTGTCCAATATTCAAACCGGCGTACTTGCTTTTCACAAGAAATGGGGTGAAAGGGCGAGTGTCGCCGCACATATCGCATATTTGAATTACGGTACAATTGCTCGAACCGATCCGCAAGGTGAGCAGGATGGCTCGTTTACGCCGGGTGATTTCGCATTTGGACTATCCTATGCGAGTTTCATTTCAAACCGATTGTGCTGGGGCGTCAATTTAAAATATATCCGTTCTCAACTCGATCAATATTCTTCCAATGCAGCGGCGCTGGACGCCGGACTTATTCTGCATTTCCCCGCACAATTGGCGAGGATCGGATTGTCGGTTCAGAATCTCGGGCAGGCGCTTGATCCGTTCATTGATACACGTGAGAAATTACCCCTGGCATTCCGTACCGGATTTTCAAAACGCTTGGCTCACTTACCACTCGAACTCCAGTTTGATATTATCAAATATGCATTCCGCGAAAGCAATTTGCCACTTGGCTTGTACTGGGCACTCGGAGGTGAATTTTCAATTTCCGAGCATTTTCTTTTACGCTGGGGATATAATTCCAAAGGCCAGGAACAAAAGATCGGTGTGAACTCCGAACGTTTCGCGGGTGTGAGTTTTGGGCTGGGATTAGAAATTCAGCAATATCAGGTTGATTATGCTTATAATTCATATGGCGCTCTTGGAGCAGTAAATACGTTTACATTGACCCGCTCCTTTTAAATCCGCCTTACATCGTCATTTGAAAGCCTCCATCCGGAGGCTTTTTTTGTGGATTGTTCTCAACCCCTTGATCTTTGAAAGCGCTTGCGAATCGACCCGAAAATAGATACATTTATAACCATGTTACGACGGATATTACTGACTGCAATTGTTCTGTTCTTTTTCACCGGAGGAGCCTTATCCGCATCGGCCACGGCTGAATTAGAGACTCAATACAAACGGATTTTTCAGGATGGAATCACGGTCTTTTGTGTGGATGCGGATTTAAAATTTGGCAAAGAAGTTCTTGTACTTATTCACAGTGAAATTCCCCGGATGGGGCTTCTATTGGGGATGTCCACTTTTCCTTCTGTGCATGTGTTTATCGCCGAGTCGGATCAGGCATTTCATAGTGTGACAGCTTCAGCCATTCCGGATTGGGGAATCGGCGCTGCAGACGCAGGTTCAGGGTTTATATTTTTAAAGTCCCCCCGTTATGCCAGCTCGACAGATCGAATGCACTCGGTAGCCAGGCACGAGCTGGTTCATGTTCTCGTCGGCAGTGTGACTTCAGGATATGAGGTGCCGCGCTGGTTTGATGAAGGATTGGCTCAGGTTTTATCTGAAGAACGATCGCTCCGGTTTTCATTCAGGCTTGCGAGAAGCGTACAAGCCCGTGATTTAATCCGGCTCGATGAGATTGATGATGTGCTGACATTTCAAAAACAACGGGCCGCGCTGGCGTATGAGACGGCCCATTCAGCGGTTGATTTTCTGATCCAAACCTACGGGCAGGAAGCTGTCATCCTGTTTCTGCGCAAAGTGGGTCAGGGGCTGCCGATGAACGAGGTCATGCTCGCGTCCACGAATCAAACTCAGGGTGCTTTTGAATCGGTGTGGATTGAGGATTTGGAATCCCAATACCGCTGGGCGTTTGTGATAAATTTTCCCTTTTTAATGAGCGCAAGTTTTGTGCTGCTTTTTATCGCGGCTTACTGGATGACGCGCCGCCGTACGACAGAAAAACAACGGCTCTGGGAGTCAGAGTTATCATATGAAAATGAAGAAAATACAACACTGGATTGAATATATCGCGCTGGTTTTCGTCATCCAGCTTGTTCGAATTCTGCCCTGGCGATGGTTGTATCCTTTCGGCGGGGGATTGGGTTGGCTGACCTTTGAGGTTGCGCGCATTCGCCGCGAGGTCACTCTCGATAATTTAGAGAATGCCTTTCCAGATTGGAATGAGAAAACACGGTTAACGGTAGGTTTGCGCACCTATCAGCAGATGGGACGTACCTCACTTGAATTCATGAAATTGGGCACTGCCAAGAAGGATGATATAATCGCACGCTGCGATATTACAGGTCTTGAATTGTTCAATGAATCCCTTGAACGTGGCAGGGGCGCCTTGTTTTTAACGGGCCATTTTGGTAACTGGGAGTTGTTTGGAAGCACGCTATCCTATCTCGGGTATCCATCCTCTGGTATTTTCAGAGAACAGAAAAATGGTCTAACCGATAAAGTGATTAATCGAATCCGGCGTCGATCAGGTGCTGGGATTATACCACTTGGTGTTGCTGTGCGCGGAGTAATCCGCGATCTGAAAGCCAACCGATTTGTCGGAATTGTGGCCGATCAGGATGCTGGACGCGACGGTGTGTTTGTTAATTTTTTTGGCAGGCCTACATCCACTCCGCCCGGGCCAGCAGCGCTTGCATTGAAGACCGGCGCCTCCATCATTTTCGGATATTCAGTTCGAAAATCCGATGGGAGGCATCGCTGTGTGCTTGAGCCATTCCCGATTCCTAATGTCAAACTTTCTAAGGCCGAATTGGAGAAACAGATTCTTCAGGCTTATTCTACACGGCTTGAGGCGTTGATACGCCAATATCCCGATCATTGGTTCTGGATGCACAAACGATGGAAAACTCAACCTCCCAAAGAATAAACAGGATGAATCCCTGAGGCATTTTAATAAAATACTGATTGTTCAGACCGCCTTCGCGGGGGATGTGGTACTCGTTACACCGCTGATCGAAGCCGCAAAGGAACTCTATCCCAACGCCGAAATTCACGCGCTGGTGATTCCACAAACCGCAGTGCTTCTGAAAAATAATCCCCACCTGGATAAAGTGTGGCAATATGACAAGCGAAGCGGGGAGAGAGGATTTCGTGCCTTCCGTTTCTGGATACGCCGAATTAGAGAGCAGCATTATGATGTGGCCCTTGTGCCTCATCGATCACTTAGAAGCGCGGTACTTGTATACGCGGCCAGGATCCCGATTCGAATCGGATTTAAAAGCAGTGCCGGGCGATGGCTTTTTTCAAGGGCGATTTCCTATTCCAAACAGAGTCATGAAATTGAGCGTAATCTGGATTTGCTTCGACCATTTGGTTGGGAAGATAAAGTGATTCCTCCAAGGCTTTTTCCAGCAGAACCTGAACACGACCGTATTGACCGTATCTTGTCTGCATACGATTTGATTGATAAACCTCTTGTTGCAATCGCCCCCGGCTCAGTCTGGCCGACAAAGCGGTGGCTGAAAAAACGATTTGCTGAAGTGATCGATCAGCTTTGGGAACAACGTCGGGTCCAATGCATTCTGGTTGGCGGCCCGGATGATGAAGCGCTCAGCAATGAGATCCTTCAATACGTCCATGCTCCCTGCATCAGTCTGACGGGCCAACTCTCTCTGCTTGAATCTGCTGAGTTGCTTAGCCGGTGCAAAGCAGCGTTGACCAATGACAGCGCGCCGTGCCATCTTTCTGTTTCGGTAAGCACTCCAGCTGTGGCGATTTTTGGACCGACCGTGACGGCTTTTGGTTTTGCGCCATTCGGTCAAAACAATCAGGTGCTGGAGACGATGGATTTGGACTGCCGCCCCTGCGGGATTCATGGTGGAATAAAATGTCCGAAAAAGCATTTTCTATGCATGAAACGGATTCAGACAGACAAAGTTGTTCAGACGTTAGAACAGTATTTATGATATCCATAATCCACACAAAGGTGATTGATATTTACTCCGATCTGGATGCGGCCGCCCAAGAGGCGACTCAGATTCTCCAGGAAGGTGGTGTGATCGGCTATCCGACCGAAACGGTGTACGGATTGGGCTGCGATGCATTCAATCCGGATGCAGTCAGACATATTGCGGACATCAAAGGTCGCGATAAGAATAAACCGTTTTTGATTCTTCTTCCCGACTCGGATGCGTTATCCAATATAACCACTGAGTTGCCGGATTATGTCCAAGCTCTCACGCGCCAGTTCTGGCCGGGACCGCTGACTCTCCTTGTCCGACATCAAAATCAGTTCCCGGACGATTTGACTCAAGGGCAATCGTTAATCGGTGTACGGGTTTCTTCAGATCCTTTTTGCATGGCGATGATGCAATCCTACAATCATCCGGTTGTATCCACCAGTGCAAATCCAGCAGGAGAAAAGCCAGCTCAATCCTGCCAGGATGTCATCCGTTACTTTGAAAATCAGATTGACGCGATCCTCGACGGTGGTGAGCGAAATTCACAGCTGCCCTCTACCATCCTGGATGCATCCACCGAAACGCTACGTTTGATCCGTGAGGGGGCCATCCTCTCTGAAACCATTGAACAACATTTAGGACGTCCCATTGAAAGATAAACATTTTCACATCCTCTTTGTCTGTACCGGCAATCTGTGCCGTAGCCCCATCGCAGAGGGCATTCTGCGCGAAATGCTTGATCAGGCGGGCATCGCGCATGTTTCTGTGTCTTCAGGAGGCACATGGGCGACAGACGGCAGGCCGGTTGAGGAAAATGCAGAATGGGTTGCCCGTTCGCAAGGCGTGGATCTTTCTTTACACCGGGCCCGTAAATTGAATGTCAATTTGATTGATGAAGCTGATTTGATTCTGGTTATGGAAGATGCCCATGTGGATTCGGTACGAAAAAATTATCCTTCAGCCAGTGATCGTTTGTTTATCATCAAGGAATTTGGTCCGCGCGCGCCCGGCGGCAAAGTGGCAGATCCCATGGGCGCCAGCCTGGAGGTTTTTCAAACCTGCTATGATGAGCTCAAGTTTGAGCTGAACCGAATCTTCCCAGAGATTCAAAAACGAATCGCCGGGAAACGATCGCTATTATCATTTTTACATAGAAAATGAATAAACCTGCTCAAATTCTCATTGTCCGAACCGACCGAATCGGGGATGTCGTGCTCTCCCTTCCGGTTGTCACCGCAGTGCATCGTCAATTCCCGGATAGCGTAATCGGCATGTTGGTTCAGCCGGTGATCGCTCCGCTGGTTGAGGACCATCCGGATTTGGACGAGGTGTTGACGGACGGGGATACCGAAACTGGTGCGGGTGGATTCTTCCGTCTTGTCCGTAAACTCCGGCAAGGCAATTGGGATACAGTTCTGCTTCTTCATCCAACATTTCGATTGGCCGCTGCCTTGTGCTTCGCCGGGATTCCAGTTCGTGTGGGCACGGCGTATCGGCTCTATTCTTTTCTTTTAAATCGACGGCTTCGTGAGCATCGGAAAACCAGCCATCGCCATGAAGCTGAGTTTAATCTTTCCCTGGCCCAACTGATCGGGGTGGAGGATCATCCCGTCACATTCGACCTCACTGTCCACCCGGACGTGAAACAAAAGATTGTTCAGTGGTTTAAAACAAACGGGCTTGAAGATCAACATCCCCGCGTGGTTCTGCATCCCGGAAGCAGAGGGTCGGCACGTGACTGGCCAGCAGATCGATTTACTCAATTGACGGATCAGCTCATCCAAAAAAACAAAGCAGTGGTGTTCATGACCGGAACTCAGGAAGACGAAGTGCTGATTCGATCCCTGATCGAAAAGACGGAGGGCACTGTCCATAATCTGGCCGGGCAATTTACTTTAAAAGAGTTGATCGCGTTTTTGGATCAGGTTGATCTGTTTATATCCAACAGCACCGGGCCGCTGCATATCGCGGCCGCACTCGGTACGAATGTCCTTGGACTTTATCCCAATCTCCGACCGGCAAGTGTACGCCGCTGGGGGCCGTGGGCGCAATCTGAAAACTGTATTGTGACGCATCACACCGAATGCGTTCGATGTACACCGAAGCAATGTGATTGTGCTCAATGTATGGAATCCATTTCAGTGGAGGAAGTGTGGCAAAAAGCAAATCAAATTCTGCGATCCCTGAACTCATAAAAAGCATCCTCCTGAGTTTGGGATTGCTTGGGGGCATCCTACTTCATGCTCAGATCGATTCAACACTGATTGTAACGGATTCACTTTCCGTTGTGGAACCCGCCGTCCAAGACTCACTCTCCTCGGATTCTTTAATCACAGCTATGGCAGACTCACTCTCAGAATTAGTTGTACCTGATTCCACAATGTCCGATTCCGCACAAACCGAGATCCTCTCATTTCGAACGGTTCACAATTCTGCATTTGCAGTTGGTGAATACCTTGAATTTGACATTGCATATGGCGTCATTAAAGCAGGTACTGCAACTATGGCTGTACTCGATACCCTGACCTGGGAACATCGTCCTGTTTACCTGATTAGAACGACTGCGTCTTCCAACAGCTTCTTTTCGAGTTTGTATAAGGTGCGAGACCGGGTTGAGAGTTTGATGGATGTGGACGGACTTTTCTCGTGGAAATTTGAGAAACATCTACGCGAAGGTCGATATAAAGCCGATCGCTACGAAGCTTTTGATCAGATCAATCAGCGGGTCATTTATCAGCAAAAAGACACCATTTCGGCACCGCTATATGTGCAGGATATCCTAGCATCGTTTTACTTTGTGCGAACACAGCCGCTTGAAATCGGCAAATCGATTGACATTGATAATTTCGCGGATGGCAAAGTGTATCCTCTCAGAGTACTTGTTCATAGAAAAGAGCAGATCAAGGTGCCCGCCGGCAAGTTTGATTGCATTGTGGTAGAACCGGTGTTGCGCGAAGAGGGATTGTTCAAGCAGACAGGGAAACTCACGATCTGGTTGACTGATGATGATCGCAGAATGCCGGTTTTAATGAAGAGCAAGATTCTTGTTGGCTCCATTGATGTGCGATTGAAATCATACGAACTTCCTTAAATTTTACTTACATCGTATCAATGATTTTATTATCTTGGAAACTGAGTGAAAAATTATACTTAAATCATCCAAATTATAAAATCGCCTCAAACATGAAGGATACCATTCATGGGCCGATATAATGAAATTCCGATTGACAAGGTAAAAACATACTCCATCCAAAAACGTCAAAGCAAGGTGGATTTTAAAGCACTGGCCAAGCCGGTGACTCCGGATTGCTCCTTTGACACGTTTTTCGATTCTCTGCCCGAGATCCTTTCTAGTAAGGATTTAAAAGAGCTGATCGGCCATATCGTCCAGGCGAAAAAGAATGGAAAACCTATACTCGTAATGATGGGAGCGCATGTGATCAAGACGGGACTGAGTCCGATTCTCATTGATTTAATGGA
Organism: Candidatus Zhuqueibacterota bacterium; assembly: GCA_013202295.1. Lineage (GTDB taxonomy): Bacteria > Zhuqueibacterota > QNDG01 > QNDG01 > JABMRT01 > JABMRT01. The sequence goes on along the minus strand of JABMRT010000020.1, from coordinate 8,255 downwards.
ACTCGGCCTGATACAGGGGGTCGCCATGAACGGCGCCGGTGCGATTCACGATACGGAATTGGCGTATTTCGGGCAGACCTCTGAAGATGTGGCTTCCACTCTCAAGACCGGTGAATTTGGAATGGCCAAAGAAACAGGCGATTTACTTAATGAAACGATTTCCGCTGCTCTGTCCAATAACCTGGGATTTGGTGAGGCGATGGGGCAGCGGATTTTGAAGGATAATCCCGACCATGCAGATTTAAGCATGCAGGCTCAGGCGTATAAATTGGAAATCCCAGTCACCATCCATGTAGCCGTTGGAACAGATATTGTGCATCAACAACCCAGCGCGAATGGCTCAGCGATCGGTGAGACATCACTCCGCGATTTCCGAATTTTTTCCGATCTGGTCTCACAGCTTCATGATGGCGGTGTGGTGCTGCTTTTTGGGTCCGCGGTGATTCTACCCGAAGTGTTTCTCAAAGCACTGACCGTGGCTCGCAATGTTCATGGTTCCATCACAAATTTTTACACAGCAAGTTTTGATATGATTCGCCATTATCGTCCTGATGTGAATGTGGTACAACGCCCCACACAGGATGGAGGAAAAGGGTATCAATTCGTGGGGCAGCATGAATTGTTAATCCCGCTGTTTGCTGTTGGATTGAAGGTGGCAATCAATAAGAAATGAACACGATGATTTCTATCTCTGAAAATTCATCTAACCATTTATCAATTTTTCCATCTGTCCAATAATTACATTTTTTTGTTGCTTCCCTATATAACAAAGTGTATCTTTATTTAGACACTTCATCTATGGATGACGAATTGCTTCATCCTGGTGTATTACAATGGCATGCTGGTTCTATTTGATAATACTACTGAGATTTGATGACAATATCCTGTTAAAGGAGTAATCCATGGTTAAGAAAAAAGCCCAAATCCTGATTATTGATGATGATAAAAGTTTGTGTCAGATCGTGGCAAATACCCTTGAGTATGAAGGATATGAAACCGAAGCAGTCCATGATGGTAAAACAGCTCTTGAAAAGGTAAATGAAAAAGAACGCGATCTCATTTTGCTCGATCTTCGGCTGCCAGATATGGACGGGATGGATGTTTTGAAGAAAATCATGGAGGGCGAGCATAATCTGCAGGCGATTATGATATCAGGTGAGGGCACGATTCACACCGCTGTGGAAGCGACTAAAATTGGCGCGTATGATTTTCTTGAGAAACCGCTTGATTCAGATCGTGTTTTACTGACCATTAAAAACGCTCTGGACCGCAACACGCTGGTTCAGGAAAAGCAACTGCTCCTCCAGAGTGTAAAAGAGCATTATCAGATGGTCGGTGCAAGCGGTGAGATGCAGAAGATTCATGAGATCATCAGAAAAGCGGCTGCCACAAATAGCAAGGTGCTTATTCAAGGAGAAAACGGTACCGGCAAAGAGCTTGTTGCACGTGCGATTCATAACAATAGTCAGAGAGCCGGTCGGCCCTTTATTGCGGTGAATTGTGCGGCTATTCCGGAGACGTTGATTGAGAGCGAGCTTTTCGGACATAAGAAGGGCGCATTCACTGGCGCTATTGCTGATAAACCAGGACGTTTCCAAATGGCAGAAGGCGGTACAATTTTTCTTGATGAAATCGGTGATATGAGTTTGATGACACAAGCAAAAGTATTGCGCACACTAGAGGACAGTACCGTGGAAATGGTGGGTGGCAGCCAGCCTATTTTGGTTGATGTACGCGTCATTGCGGCAACCAATAAAGACCTTCAGGAAGAGATGAAAGAGGATAATTTCAGAGAGGATCTGTATTTCCGTTTGAATGTTTTGAATATCATGGTTCCAGCTCTGCGAGATCGTAAAGAGGACATCCCGCTTCTGGTGGTTCATTATATCGAGCAAATCTGCAATGAACATGGTGTGAAGTTGAAAAAAATGTCATCACGGGCCATGAATCGATTGGTGAATTATCCCTGGCCGGGCAATGTGCGCGAGTTGAAAAATTTCATTGAAAAGATGGTTATCCTTGTCGAATCGACCGAAATGCAGCCGGGCGAGATTGTTTCGCTGCTTGAGAGTCACTCCAAGCTTAAACAGCCTGCGAGCGATAATTTAACATTGAAGGAAGCGAAAGAGATTTTTGAGCGGGATTTCATACGCGACAAGCTGATTACAGCCAATCATAATATTACAAAAGCTGCCGAGATGCTCGGATTGCCGCGGACGTATTTACATAAAAAAATAAAGAAGCTGGATGTGGAAGTTTAAGAGCGGTTTTTCGTATGTCGTATATCGAATGTAGTATGTCGATGATGGTTAATGATATTTTGTGATTGGAATATAGTAAACAGTCTTTGGTTCCCCTTTACCCGTTCCCTGCTTTCCCATATTGATTCCTATCTCCGATCTCCCGGTTCCGTTTTATTGTATATCGTAGGTAGTATATTATATGGGGTAGGTCATCCCGACATTCCCGCCGGATTAATCCATCATGAGTTTTTTCTTGAGCATTTCTCTTGCTCTGAAGATACGGGCCTTGACAGTGCCCAAGGGTATTTTCAGAATTTCTGCAATTTCCTCATAGGATTTTTCATGGCGATGCCGTAATTCAATTACACGTTTGTATCGCGGTGGCAATGAATCGATACTTTGCTGAATCTGTTTGCTTCTCTCCGCAAAAAGAAATTCTTTTTCCGGGCTCGCTGAGTCATCTTTGATTTCCTGCTTGACTTCGCCCTCGTTGGTGCGAATGGGCTTGTCAAGCGGATAGGTTTTCAGCTTGCGCTTACGGATGGAATCAATGCAGTTATTATAAGCAATTTTATAAAGCCAGGTTGAAAAGGCGTAATGATCGTTGTAACTCTCAAGGGCTTTAAATGCTTTGATAAAAGTTTCCTGCACGAGGTCTTCTGTCTCTTCGCGATTCTTGACCATCTGATAAACCATATTATAGAGGCCCCGCTGATACCGCTTCACGAGTGCTTCATATGATTTTTGATCACCCTCGATTGCTTTTTTTATAAGAGGACTTGTATCCTTTGCCAATGAAATTCACCCGAATATGTAGCATTATTGATTACACGGAAAGAATTCGAACTGTCATCCAATCCGGGCAGGATTCTTCAATTTACAGAGAATGCATCTTCTAAATATGGATTGCAGGATATAAACCTTCAACGCAATTATTTGGTTCCACAGTTCGACAATCCAGGATAGAAAAGAAGAAAATCCTGAAATATGAGTAGAAAAGTAATTGAAATTATCGTTGGAGTCAAGAGATTTCTCTTGCATATCAAACCCGAATTATGATAAATTACATGTTATGATTTCAGGCATCGGTATAGATATAGTAGAAAAGCAACGCTTCCGGGATGCGGTGCAGCGTTGGGGTGATCGGTTTTTATCCCGATTGTTTACTGAGGCAGAGATAATACTCTGCAAGGGAAAAGGCGATTCATTCGGCGCTTTGGCCGTGCGTTTCGCGGCGAAAGAGGCCGTGCTGAAGGCGATTGGAACAGGCTGGACAAATGGTGTTTCCTGGAAAGACATTGAAATCCTGACGGGTGAGAACGGCCGACCCATTGTGCATCTACATGGCGGTGTTCAAGAAATCGTGGGGAAGAGTCGCGTCCATTTATCCCTATCTCATGAGAAGGGGAATGCCACGGCCGTTGTCGTGATTGAGCAATGATTCGTTTCCCATTTTATCAATAATTTTAGGAGTTCAGGTCATGGAACCTTTGCTGACTGCAAAAGAGATGCGCGAAGCTGATCGTCTGACCATTGAAGAATTTGGCATTTCGGGACTGGTTCTGATGGAAAACGCAGGGCTTGCCGTAGTGGACGAGGTGGAAATCCATCTTGAAGAAAATCCCGATGACTTTATATTGATTCTCTGCGGCAAAGGAAACAACGGGGGAGACGGTATGGTGGCAGCCCGGCATCTGGCAAATCAGGGTATTCCGATTTCCGTGGCTCTCATCGGGCAATCCGATGCTCTGAAAGGGGATGCCCGCATCCAGTATGATATTCTGCAGAAAATGAAGGTTCCCGTGCACGAAATCCAGACCCTCGAAGAGCTGGAGCCCTTTTCCGATGCGGATTGCATTGTCGATGCATTGCTCGGAACCGGCATCTTCGGTCCAGTGACTGGGCTGATGGGTGAGGTCATTGAATGGATCAATCAATCCGGCGCGAGAGTCATCGCGGTGGATTTACCTTCCGGGATACAAAGCGACACAGGGGCATGTGCCGGGAATTGTGTGCTGGCTGATGTGACTGTGACCATGGCCGCTTTGAAACGTGGACTCGCTTTTCATCCCGGCCGCGATCTGGCCGGAGAGATTGTGATCGCGGATATCAGCATGCCGGATACGGTTTTTGATTCTTTCCCTCCCGCTATGTGGCTTGTTGAATTAGAGGATGTTCAAGACATGCTTCCCCTACGGTTCCCGAATGGACATAAAGGCACGTACGGCAAGATTGCTGTCCTGGCCGGATCGCGGGGTATGACCGGAGCGGCCTCACTTGTGTCTCAGGCAACTCTCCGAGCCGGTGCAGGATTAACCATCCTGGGGATTCCTGAAAGTCTAAATCCAATTCTCGAAACACAATGCGCTGAGGTGATGACCCGGCCTTTTGTCGAAACGTCCGCCGGATCACTCTCGATGAAAGCTTTGCCCGAAATCGAAAAGCTGATTGAATGGGCCGACATCCTGATATTGGGTCCCGGACTTTCCATGGATCCAGATACGGGCGAGTTGGTTCGCCATCTGGTCCAGTTCGTTGAACTGCCGCTTGTGATTGATGCGGATGGTCTGAACCATCTAGCCGGTCATGTCGCTCTCCTCAAAGCCAGAAAATCCCCAACCATTCTCACACCACATTGCGGTGAATTGGCGAGACTGTTGGGGGATTCTCCAGACACAGTCTGCAACGACCGCTTAACAGCATTAGATCGAATTGTAGATCAAACCGATTGTGTGTGTGTTCTTAAAGGATCTCCCACGCTGATCAAAGGGCCGGATGATCCGACTTATGTCAACTCCACCGGCAATGACGGATTGGCCACAGCCGGTGCCGGGGATGTACTGACCGGAATTATCGGCGGATTCCTCGCCCAGAATGTGGATGCGATCGAAGCAGCCATCGCGAGTGTTTATGTGCATGGAGATGCAGCAGATTTATTTGCCTCCGAATTCTCTGAGCGAGGCCTGATTGCCGGAGATTTACTTGACCTTTTACCTGAAATACTTTTTATGATTGAGACTGCTGAATGAAAAAATCCATCTCGCTTCACGGGCCTACTCTTTTTTGGGCGCTTTTAATTTTTACAATCTCTTCTATCCACTCGCTGACTGTTCCTGATCTGGGTTTTCAGGTTCAGGATAAATTCTATCATGCCTGTGAATTCGCGGTTTTCGGATTTCTTCTCCGCCGTTCCGCGTCGGCTTTCTCCTTTTCCACTTCCACATTATGGAAGCTCTCTGCACTAATCGGGATTGTATATGCGGGATTGGATGAAATTCATCAATATTTTGTGCCGGGCAGATATGCGGATTGGGGCGATCTGGTCGCGGATATTGTTGGCATATTTTTAGGCATTGTGGCTTTCCGGGTGTGGATGCGATATAAGAAGGCATAGGCTGTCCTGAAATTATCATATATCATGGGGTGGATTCTGGTCCACCTTTTTTCTTCCATTTTAAAAGTAGAAGAGGGGCGTTCCCAGCGGGACACTGGGAACGAGGGGAATGCATTTATTAATGAACTTGAGGCACAACGCGGCAATCATGTGACTGTCGAGGCTGCAGATATTTTGATTGAAGATGCTGAGGCATTAATCATGCATTACCAGAGTTTAGAAGAGTAAAAGATATTTACGAGATTTGACTTCAAGTCCGAAATTCTTTTTCAGAATTTCGGACTTTTTCCTTTGAAATCTAATAGATGATTATATATTCAAAGTAAAGAGGTGTACCAAGGTACACCCTTCAACTTTGATCGGCTTTTATCGTTCATGGTTGTTTTTTTTGAGTGCGGGAATGATCCATTCCGCAGGTATAATTCCCAATGTGGCATTTAGCCAGAATCGGTTGGGCACACCTGCGATGCTCAACATTATACCCTAACACTTCTTATAAAGGAATGCTATGGCAGACAGTAGATGTCCCGGACAAAACACCCAGTTCTGGGGACCCAAGGATATATTCAATATCCCGTGTCCGGAATGTGGTGAGACTGTTGAATTCTTTAAAGATGATGCAAAACGTAAATGTCCATCATGCAGCAGAGAGGTTTACAATCCTCGTATAAATACAGGATGTGCACTCTGGTGTCCGAAAGCAGAGGACTGCCTGGGACCTGAGCAGTATGAGAGTCTTACCCAGAGTAAACAGATCGCTGAGCAGCGTAAAAAGGATATTGACGCGCTGATTAGTTCAGTGGGTAAAAATGACGAAGATGTAAAAAAGCTCTTTAAAAAACTCTATATTGAGAATACGGATATGACCTGTCTTATTGATACCAATAAACTGGAATCTATCAAAGAGTCAGATCCCCGGCTCTTTAAAAAAGCAGTGGAATATTTCTCCAAATTCAAGAAGGAGAATTAAACTCGAGCGGAGGCACAGTAAGCCCGTTACAGGACATCTCCCATAGCTCGAAATGTCGAGGATCATTTCTGTGTCAAGTCCGAAGTTTCAGTCAGGGTTTCGGACTTTTCTGTTTTATTGTTTTAAAAGATCAAATTCAATTTCCTGTTGACTTTTTTCATGGAATTCTCCATCTTTAGTCACTTATTACAATGATCATTTTTTGTTCCAGATTTTTCTTATAATGATAAACTATTCAAAGGAGGATTTTCATGATCACGATGCATTTTGACTATCGCGATCTGTTCCGCTCAAACCGGCTGGCATTCAGTTTTCAACGTTTGTGGATTCAGTGTATCGGCCTGTTGATCGGGTATGTGATTTATGTGAAGCTTTTTTACCTGTCCATATTGGTCAGCGGTGGTGAGTTGGGTATGGCGTGGGAACGGTATGGTCTGATCCCGAGTTATGGCGCGGTAAATTTCCCTTGGTTTAGCTGGGTGCTTGTGGGGCTGGGTGTATTCATTCTCGTGATTGCCTGGCTGATTACCGGCACAGCTGTGTCACGCGCGACTTATATGAACATGAAAGGCAATACATTTTACTCATGGAAAGAAGCGTTCCGTTTTGCCCTTAAGAAAAAGGGGCTGGCTGTGATCGCGACGCCTGTGGCCATCGCGGCGATTGCTTTTTTTACAGGATTGGGTGGTGTGGTTGTAGGGCTTCTGGCCCGAATTCCCTATGTGGGGCCGATTGGCTTGTCCCTTTTCACCGTGGTCTGGTTCATTGTCTCTTTTTTCCTTGTCTTTATTTTATTTGCGCTGGGCATCTCACTTCTTCTGACACCGGCTGTTCTCGCCACCACGGATGATGATGCCTTTGAAGGCATTTTCCAGAGCTTCTCCGTATTGTACAGTCAGCCCTGGCGGCTGGTGCTTTATGAGGCTTTGTCTGTGATACTGGCCCTGATCGGATTGATTGTTTTTGCGTGTGTGGCCAAATTGACCTGGCGTGTCATGACAGGGATTTTCCTGATCGGCATGGGCGGTGATTATGGTGATCTGTCTTATCAGGCGGTCTATCTCTTTCAAAGTTGGATTTATCCGGTAATTATTTGGATCAAATCCATCGCCGGGGATTCTGTTTTGATGCTTTTCTTCACGCATAATTTCATTTCGGTCCAACTTCCGAATGTACTCAGTATTGCGGCATTGATTATGGGAGTATTAATCACATTGATTTCAGCCTTTGTGCTTGCATATCCGATCGCTTCGTTGAATGTCGGGCACACGCTCGTTTTCCTTATCCTGAAGAAAATGAAGGATGACGAGAATCTGCTTGAACGAAAGGATAAAGAAGAGGAAGACGAGGAGATTGAGGAAGAGGATACGGCTGTGGAATCCAAAGATGTGGGTGAAGGGAAGGAAGAAACAGAAAAGTAGAAAAATAATCCAAATTCAGATAATATATTACAAGCCGGATAGGGGATTCCTTGTCCGGCTTTTTTTATTGGTGCTATGTTCAATCGAGTAGATATCTTAAAAGCAATGTGCCACAGATAAACACGGATGACGCACGGATAGAATTGAATGATTAGAAAGATAAGATTGTCTGTAATCCTGTAACCTTTTTAAAATCAGTGTGCATCTGTGAAAATCCGTGGCGAATT
>JABMRT010000202.1 GCA_013202295.1 Candidatus Zhuqueibacterota bacterium | reverse complement strand
GTCCATGCCCGATTGGCAGCGGACCGTCTTCATAAGCATGCGCCATCAGATCATTTGGAACAAACTTGTGACGCGGCACCTCACGCATGGCCTCAAGCACTTTGGGATCATTCACCTCGCGGGCAAGGATCTGCCGTTCAACCATCATCAGCCGTTGTTTATGATATGTATTGGATTCGGTAGGATGCATATGCTTATCTCCGCAGGATTGCACCTGACATCCCGATTGTGCGACACATGCACAGAAAATCAGAATAGTACAGGCTCTCATTGAAACCTCCCCCTCCAGCAGAAAATTGGGGATCACATCATTCTATACGTGCAGGATTCTGCTGAGTTTTATCTTTCCTCAACCTGTCCAGATGTTTAAAACGCTCCCAATGCTGCCGCTGGATTTCATACGATACAATACCGGAGGCCACTGCCACGTTGATCGAATTCTTATATCCCAGCATGGGGATCTCGACAATGGCATCCGCCAGTTCCAGAATCTGATGTGAAACACCCAGAGCCTCATTCCCCATCACGAGAGCGACAGGAAGAGGAAATTCGAATTCCCAAATGGACTGACTTCGATTGGTCGTTTCAAGCGCGATAATCGGAATATTCTGTTCTTTTAATTTTTGGACTGTCTCAGCTATATCCTCATGATGCTCCCACGGCACATAGGGAAGCGATCCGAGTGACGTCTTTTCGAGTTTCTTATGTGGCGGATGGGCCGTGTATCCGCAAAAATAAATCTTCTCTGCGAGGACACAATCCGCAGTTCGCACAATAGACCCGACATTAAACGCGCTTCTCAAATTATCGAGGATCAAATGGATCGGCATGCGCGGTAAATTTTCAAACTCCTCAAGAGCAAGATGCGAATCAAAGGATCGCACCTCAAGATGCGTTTCCATGCCGTCAATCGGTTTCTTCATATCAATTTCGTCCTCGAATTATAGGAAAAGGCATCACGATTCTTTCGGCCTTATGAGTAGATTTTTCTTATCAGCAATTCCAGAGGTTTCTGGATTTTCCTGGGTTCGGTTTGTTTAATCTGAATAGATTTACATCCATTAAAAGTCGTCATTTTCACAAGCTGTTTCACAAAGAGAGGGAGGAATACATCATACTCGCCGAAATCGGATTCAAAGATCAAATTGTTGATGATCAGAATTTTGTTCTTTCGATCTGCCTTGGGATCAAGACGCCCAACAAGCCGGTCATTCCACAGGATTGGAAATACAAAATATCCATGCTTTCGTTTGGCAGCGGGCACATAACATTCAAGGGTATAATCAAAATTAAAAATCCGTTTCAGCCGATCTCTTTGGATAATTAAATTGTCAAACGGTGAAAGAAAAAATACTTCGGAATTTAAAGTTCTTTCTTTTTCAAGCGCTTTTGAAAACATATAGTCATTGGAGCTGGAAACGTCTTCCAGATGAACAGGGACAATTTCATTTGCATCCACCAGATCTGAGATAGATTTTCGAATCACATCCTTCGTTGTAATTCTCAGATCTGAATCACGCCCCGCTTCGGGTTGCATAAATCGCTGAATTTCTTTCTCATTGGCGATGCCCATGGCCTGCAATGCGCGCCTTACAAGAAATCGTCCCGCCTCTTCATCTGATGGAAGTGTGGTGTCAATATCAGCAGGAAGCACACGCTCTCTCAGATCATAGACTTTCTGGAATTTGTTCCGTTCAGCGATCATCAGATCGCCCTTCCAGAACAGCATCTCCAGCGCACATTTCGCCGGTTTCCAGTCCCACCAGTTGCCACTTTTATGCTTTGGCGCGGCAAAATCCTTTGAGCTGAGCGGCCCTTCTTTTTGAATCCTCTCAAGTACCGGTTCCAGTAAATGGCCGCATTTCTCGAATTGCTGAACAAACCAATAGCTTTTGGGATTCTCGAGTTTCTTCATTCTGGGCAATACAAAACGGTAATCTGACATCGGAAGGTAGGACATCGCATGTCCCCAATACTCGAATATTGCCCTGTCAATCGCCTGAAGATCATGCAGCATAGATTCATGATAATCACTATAACGCGTCCACAAGGTCTGATGGTGAGAACGGTTGACCACAGAGATCGTGTCAATTTGAATATAACCGAGTTGATTTATGATCTGATAAACCGCTTCTTTATTGTCGAAGGATGCGGACTTTACGATTGGAAACTGCGCCCGGATGACGAGGTTTCGAGCAGACTGAGAAGAGAGTTTTATTGGTTTGTTCATCGTTGTAGCTAATTTTTCATTCGGATGGCTTAATCTTCTCATCCCATCCATCGGTCCATTCATTGATTATGGAATCCAATTCTTCGATAGTCAGACCATTCCGGATCTTTTCGATGGAAATGGGACGTCCCATGGCCACCACACATTTTGAAAAAGGCTTGGGGATCAGGAACTTGTCCCACGTGCTTTCCAAAATCCAGTAGCGATCCGCACTGAATGTCAAAGGCACGATGGGATAGCCCAGCTTGGCCGCCAGAAACAGAACGCCGGGCTTGGACTGGCGATACGGTCCGTGTGGACCATCCACAGCGAGTGCGCCACCCACTCCCTTCTCAACCACCTTCTTCATCTGAATAATCCCCTGAACTCCTCCCCTCTTGCTCGATCCCCTGACCACATGATATCCGAATCGTCTCAGTATCCGTGCAAGTAGTTCACCGGCCCAGCTCAGATCTGTCATGATAGTCACATGCCATGGACCGAAAGACGGAACCAGCAAAAGCAGCCGTCCATGCCAGAATGCATAAAAAACATGATCCCGGTCGACTGTCGAAAAATCAGGATGAAAGTAATTTTCAATTCGGAGCAACGGTAGATAGCTTCGGATAAACAACATAGACAATCCGGAGAGGAATTTCAAGAATCCGTCGGAATATGTGATGCGTCGCCTGAACTGCTTAAATGATCCCATTTATACTTTCTTCTTGGATGACTAGAGAAGCCATCCATAGGTAACTGTAAGCACCTGAGGATTTTCACTCGGTTTAAACAGCAAGTGCCATCTCGCTTCAAAATAACCCCGCCATCTTCGGTGGGTCATCCAGCTGGAAATTCCCAGATTCATTCCGGTTGTCTGAATTTCCTCTTTACCATGATTAAATTGCTGTGTCAGATAATAATTCCCGATCCCTGCGATAAGGTTTGATCGATTTCGCATCAAACCCTTCAGTTTATATGTCAGGGAAACGGATCCCCAGTAAATATCAAATTGCAGATCACTGTCGACTTTATTCACAGTACCGAGACTGAACGTGGTCAAAGCATTTCCATCTACTTGAATGCCCCACTTTTCAGTGAAAGAGACATGTGTCATCCCGCTTGCCAATACAGAAATTGGAGAACGAAACTGAGAAAGTGGAATTTTGGGTAATCCTATACCCGCAGAGACTCCGAATGAAATTGGACGCGGTGCAGCATACAAACCACTCGCGCATAGAATGGAAATAATCAGTAACAATTGAATGCGTTTCATACAAAACCCTCAAGTGATTGGACCGTGAAAACGCTTTCAATGTATTAATATTGAATGGATTTGTCAACTCGAAATAATAAACATAAACAGAGCGGACAAATATAGAAAAGGAAAAGTGTAATATCTAATATGAAAAAAATCGAATCCGCTTATATCCATCGTTTGATCCACGATTCAATTCGTGCGGCAGATTTTACAAGAATCAGGGGTTGTTTACAATGTTTGGCTACAGTATTAGGAATGGACTCATGGGTTACCTTATGGAAAAGGGGCTGCCGAGTTGTACCGAGTACCACCAGGTCATAACTGCGTGACACATCCAGAATTTTCTGCGAAATGGATTGCGTTTTCTCTCTTCTGATGTGAATCCGGCTGGCTGGAACATGTAATTGGGGTTGAATGCTTTCAATAAAAGCTTCAGGATCAAATTCCGTTTTTCCATCCGTTAAATAAAGTGCCGTAATATCACCACCGGATTGCTCTGCAAGAACGCTGGCTATTTCAAGCGCCATCCGACTGTTTGGTCCGCCTGCTACTGGAACAAGAATCTGATTATAATCACCATGATCGCCCTCTTTCAGAATAACCACGTCACAGGGCACCCGCTCGATAATCGGATCAATGGTACTTCCCAGAGAAAATACATGTGTTCGAGGTCTGCCGTGCCAGCCCAGAATAAGCAGGTTGATCCGTTTTTCACGTGCCGCTTCAACAATGCCTCTGGCCACATTCCGACAATACCTGATGGTCATGCCAATTGAAAATCGGGGTTGCAGATAAAGCATGGCCTCAGTGATGGCCTCTTTGCCCTCCATTAAATGGGATTCCGCGTCGGAGAGTGGCATCTGATCTGGCACACGTACCATATGAAGCAGCTCAATTTGCGCTTGTTTTGCCATACATAAAGTTCGGGTGGTGCTGATTAATTTCAAGGTGTTTATAGGATTTGCCACTGCAACCATCGCCCGAAAAGCATCGGTATCCGGTGCAAGCTCTTCTTCAATCACCTGGATTTCGCTCTCTGTGGCCACTGTGTGATGACGCGAGTAAAAGTGATAAATTAGAAATCCTGCAATGATCCAGGTGGGTGCGACAATCCATGCGATGACACTCATATGAACGAGCCATACTGCCAGAATGGATTGACATATGATGGCGATAATCGGAAGATAGGGAAACAAAGGCATGAGAAATCCATAGTTAAGCTCATCTCCCATATTTCGCCGAACCCGGATGACACATAAATTCACGAGGAAAAAGAGCAAGATAAACATCATACTCGCACTTGCTGCCACATCAATAACCGGCAGGAATATAACCACACTGATCACCAGAAGACCTGTAAAAAGCAGGGAGGCCCATGGCGTCTTGCGTTTTGGAGAAATCAAGGCAAAAAAACCGGGGACCATGCGATCTCGGCCGAGTGCATATAATGCACGGGTAGCGGAATAGACGGTCGCGTTAAGTGCCGAAGTGGATGCAAAGATGATTGCCAGAGTCAGAAGCAGATTCCCCATGGGAAGGAAACGCGAAACCGCTTCTCCAAATCCACGTTCGCGAAACTGTCCAATCCACTGCCAGGGTACCTTATCAATGCCTTCCGATCCCGCTTTGACAGCCACAATCGAAGCAAATGAAACAAGGGCGTAAGTCAGTGTGACAATAAACACAGAATAAAGCATGGCTTTCGGCAAATTCTGTCGTGGATTAATCGCTTCATCCCCAGTTTGAGCAATCACTTCAAATCCTTCGAAAGCGACATAGGTAAAGCCCATGGTGATTAGGAGTTTGGACCATCCATTTGGCATGAAGGGTTGAAAATTCTGAAGTCGTGACGGATCACGCATTTCTGTATTGTAAATTTGTTTTATGGATAGAAGACAAACAGTAACGAGGGACAGCTGAACTTAACCGTTAAAATCAAAAGGAAGTTTATGCTGGGAGAATCCCATCAGATGTTGATACTGAGAAGGTTTCAAGACTTTGACCATTTTAAGAAGTGGCACAGGCGCTTCAAGTCGGGATGGAAGACACCAGACACGTGCACCCCGAACCAGCTTGTACCGGTTCAGGCCTTCACGCCGGGAGAAATACCCGTCATAAATCATCCGAATTTCTTTTTGTTCACGCACAACAGTTCGGTCATGATGGAGCTGTATATCCGGTGCGTTCATTTGAATTCCTTTTTCAGAATTCACAATGGATTTTAAAACAAGCACATCCTCTACCAATAGAGAAATTTGGAAGGAGAGCAGTTGCTCCTCATGAAAAACGCCATGAATATTTACTTTTGGAAATTTGATAAATGATTCGATCCATTGCCGGAAATACCTTGGATCATTTCGTTTCCGGTCGTACACATATCCCGTTCTCTGAACGAATGATTGATAGACTTCAAAGATCTCATCCATGCAGGTAATAGGATCTTTTATTTGTTCTACATTCAGGTGATTTGCCATTGCCTTTTTTAAATGGCGTCTCATGCTTCGTGGCAATTGCTCAGGCATATACTGGGTCTTGTTATCAAACACAATCAGGTTCATGTGTGAATTGGCTTGCATTGAACCGCAAAGCCCATATTGCGCCACACTTCCAAAGGGCTTCGATGACGGTGAGAACTTGGGCAGAAACGGAGCAAGCGGACGGTAAAATCCTTTACGAACGCGTCTCCACCAGAAGCCATCTTTCTGTAAAATCTGGTCATTTGTCGTCGCTTGCTCAAAGGCTGCATACTCATCCACTGTCATGGATTGATAATTTTTTAAATCGGGATTTACTGAATCAGTCATAGATGTCGTTTAATAATCCTATTTTTGGATGTGTATTGAGGACAAAATGCCTGTGCTGAACACCTTTTCAATAAACCTGAAACGCCATATCTATTTCAAATTTCAGGCCAGAAATTGTTGGGATAACCCGGCACACAATCCTCAGCACTTATATTCATGAGAAAGCTCATATTCAGTAAATCCCATCAAATATTTATAATCTAGCGGGCGTATGATTCGAG
>JABMRT010000201.1 GCA_013202295.1 Candidatus Zhuqueibacterota bacterium | reverse complement strand
TTACAAATCCCGATTGAAAATGCAAGGGGTTTTTTACATCCCTCTATCCCGCCGCGCTTCGCTTGCGGGACAAGCTCTCGGCCTTTGCCGAGGATCGCCCTTCAAAAAAGGGAGATTGGATATTTGGGAAAAAAGATATGAAATTCATCTGCGATGGGCACTTTACCCAAGGGCACTTCCGTTAGTCGCCTTCGGTCGCTTCGAAGGGAGATTGGGGCTATTCCTCACATAGCTTTTTAGCCGACTATTCCTGGATTGAATATACTAACAGAACATCA
Organism: Candidatus Zhuqueibacterota bacterium; assembly: GCA_013202295.1. Lineage (GTDB taxonomy): Bacteria > Zhuqueibacterota > QNDG01 > QNDG01 > JABMRT01 > JABMRT01. The sequence continues at coordinate 2,425 of JABMRT010000201.1, read as the reverse complement.
CCATGGCGAATGTATAACCGGCCATCCGAGATCACTGGATGAGCCCAATGCACACCTGTTCCTTCTGTAATTTTGAATGAACTAATGACCTCAAATGATTGCTGGGTTGCCTTCACCAAACCCACATCACCTTTTTCAGAGTAGCAGTAAAACAGACCGTCGGCATAGACCATGGCGCCAAGTCCAAAATTTTCAGTCGTGTACTGAATCGTACCGGTTTGCCAATCAAGACATTTCCAGCCTCCGCTACGGTAGTTGGAGCCGTAAATAAAACCATCAGTTACAATGACGCCTCCCATTAGGTTTTTGAATTCATCATTGCGCCATACCAGCTCAGCCTGCGTGCCCTCTTTTGAAAGCTTAAATAGAGCGGTTCCGGAATGCTCAGTTTTATCGTAGCTGCTGGCACACAAAATATAACCGTCCCTATAGACCGGACTGTTCGCGTGAATCTTGTGCTGTTGATGTTGTGGAAGATGCCAATAACATGTTCCGGTCTCGGCATCAATACCGAGTACGGATTCTGCTGTCATGGTGACGATGAGTTTTTTCTTTCCATGACGAACCAGAATCGGGGAACAATAGGCGGACGGCTCTCCGTTCCCTTTACTCGTCCAGATTGTTTTTCCGGTAAAACGGTTCAGGGCGACCACATTGGCATCAATCCCGCCGGGTGTGCAAAAAACGCGCTCGTTATCAATTAACAACGATTCGGTCATTCCCCAATTGATCTGTTTTGCCCCGAATTGCTTCATGATATCGAGCGTCCAATATTCATCGCCATTTTCAGTATTTAAACAGAGCAATCGTCCCAATGAGCTGAGCAAATACAAACGACCATCCACGATCGTTGGTGTTGACCGGCTGCCAGGATAGTTTTTCGTCCATTCACGGCCATACTGTTTTTTCCATAGTATGCTGCCATTCTGTTCGAGTGCAAAGACGTAGCCCATGCTGTCAATCATCCCGGTGGTGTATATCCGTCTGTTGACGATGGTGACTGTGCTGTGTCCCTCTCCGAGTCCTTCAAATTTCCACAATAATTGAGACCCTTTTTCCGGCCACTTTTTCAGCAGGTTCTTTTCAGGGTATATACCATCCCGGTTTGGGCCGCGCCATTGGTGAACATCAGCGGCGAACAGTGATTGTGACAGCATCAGAATCGTGAGGATAAAGAATGTTTGTTTCGGAATCATTATCACGCCTTTATAATAAGTATTTAGTAATTAATTACTGATTTCATTTTTTATAACTTAAGTTTATCAACCATTGTATGTTGTGGGATTTTTCCTAATATAAGAAAAAAAGTGGTGCCATATAGGAATTTCCTATATATAGCCAATCAGAACTTAAGGTATAAGTAATGTTAAAATGATACTGCAACAAAATGCCGAGCAAAAGAAGATTAGCTGAGTATGATTTACAAATCCTGATTGAAAATGCAAGGGGTTTTTTACATCCCTCTACCGCAATCCGCATCGCGGATTGTGGATCGCTCTTCAAAGGGGAGATTTGGGATTTTGGGCTTGCTGTATTTATATTTCATTTAATGAGTATTTAATACCAAGCAACCAAGCTGCACCAGCATGGGGAGGTTCTCTGAAAAATAAATCTCCTTCAGCCAATAATGAAAATCCATTATAAATGTGTACATCAAAACCACAACCGAATAGACCAGCAATTACAGTTTTACTTTTTGTGTGAATGAAAATACTTTTTGTATGATACTGCGTTTCTTCCAAGTACCTAATATCATCATTATTTTGATAGGAAAACCCGACACCACCGGTAAAATAAAATATACCTATGTTCCATTTTATATTACTCATCATTTCGATTATTCAATTATATCCATCACTTTTTTTATCACCATATCTATAGTGATCATATTTATAAAATGAATATGAAACAAAACCTTGGGCGTCAAAAGTGTTGTTCAATTTGTATTCTGTACCCAGCCTAAATATCGGTCCTGATTCCCACGTTGTAGTTCTGCAATTTCCTCCAACATCCAAACAAATATTAAAATCGTCACTAGCTTTCCCACCAGCAAAGAATAGTGACCAATTATTTTCCTGAGCATAGACTGAATTGATGCATATTATTATGAGAATTAAAATAATTCTATTCATTTCGGAATCTCCCAGTTTAAGATTCTTTAATGTACTTTATTAGGCTTCCAATTATGATGGTTATTAAGTTTTATATAACATATACGGAAAATGCAAGAGGTAGTTACACCCCACTACTTCAGCTGTCCTTCGACGGTGCTCAGGACTGACGCTGAGAATCTCCCCTCAACAGGCTGTTGCAGAATGGGATTATACAAAACGATAACGAAGATCAAATAGTTTTAAGATAAAAAATACTGAATGTTCAACAGCCGTTAGCAATTGATCTTTAAATTTGTATAATTTGTTGATAT
>JABMRT010000200.1 GCA_013202295.1 Candidatus Zhuqueibacterota bacterium | reverse complement strand
TCAAGCAAGCACTCTAACCACCTGAGCTAATCGCCCAAATTCTGGTCTAAAATGTAATTTTATTTACGGTAAAAGTCAAGATTTATTTAGAACATAGAGCCCTTGTTTCTTTATGGATTGATGATTAAAATAGATTGCCCGGAGAAAACAATCCATTCGGATCAAGACTATTTTTTATTACTTGCAGTTTTTCAATTTCTTCTTGAGAATATAGAACACACAAAACATGTTTCTTGAGTTTTCCAATCCCATGTTCGGCACTTACAGTTCCACCCTTTTTTACAGCATTTTCTGCAAATTCTACATACAGTTCTTTTATTATTTTAAGTTCATTTTTATCACGAGGAATCATATTTACATGAACATGATTATCCCCAATATGGCCGAAGATAATATACTCAATTTTGGCTTTCTGCAAAACTTTTCGATACATAGTCATCATTTTAGAAAAATCCTGGTCTGGAACGGCGAAATCGGTTCCGATTTTATGCAATTCAGGAATATCACGTTGTCTCTGCCCTATCCTTGTGTTGATCGCTTCAGGTACCGCGTGTCGAAATTGAGACATAGATTCCAGCTCATGCTCATCCGTGCCGGCCCAAGTATCGATAATTTCAGTATCCCATTCAGTTAATAAAGTGTCATATGCCAACATGCAATTTTCACCCTCTTTTTCAGTTGAATCCTGTTCGACATATATGGCGGCCTCCGCAGATTCAGAAAAAGATCGAATTCCGCTGATTTGCGCTGTTGCTTTAACTGCCTGCAGAAGTTGCAAGGCATTTAGATCAAAATACTCAATAGCAGTGGGAAATATTCCCTCAAATGTAGATGATTTAAGTGATTGAACAAATCGAAGAGCTGCTTCATCCTTTTTAAAAAACGCAAGGATACCTAACATAGATTCAGGGCGTGGTTTTAATGAAATTTCTATTTCAGTAATTATTCCAAGCGTACCTTCAGATCCAATAAATAGATCTATCAAATCCATCGGCGATTTTAAAAAATACCCTGCAGCATGCTTAACGTTTGGCATTTGAAAATCAGGAAGACTAAATTCTAAATCACCATCTGGGCCTTCAATAAGCACTGTATCACCTGTTTGCAGAATTATATCTCCTCTTTTCAGTTGAAGAAGTCTGCAATTGTAAAGAACAATATGTAATCCAGTTACAAAGTTACGAGTTGGACCAAAATGGTATGAACGGCTGCCGGAAGCGTTGGTTGCCACGGTTCCACCCAGATGCGCTGTCTTTTCTGTAGGATCAGGAGGATAGAACCATTTTCTGGATTCATTCCAAAATTTAGAGTTGAGTAATTCTGCATTGCCTTTTGGACTTTCTTGTCCGCGCAGAATATGATCAAGGCGTTCCAAGCTAATCCCTGGTTGACAAAGCAGATTCCAGCATGTTTCTTTCTCATCCCATTTCACATTCAGGATATTATCCATACGCTCAAGAGATACGAGCGTACCGCCCTGAGGGACTGCGCCACCTGCGATCCCGGTGCGTGCGGATGAAACAGTAAGTGTCTGGTTGTTTTTTAAAGAATTTCGGACAAGTTCAAGCACATCAGCTTCGGACAGAGGGAAAGCAATACGGTCTGCGTATCCTTTAAACCGCGATTCATCCTGAAGATATATTGTATACGAATCGTTGATAGCAGTGCGATCATCCACGATCTGAAACGAATCCCTATTAAATGGTAGTGATTCTTCCATTTTACTTTTTAAAATATGTCTCATAATCTCTAACTTTGAATGATATAAAAAAAGGGCATTGTATGCCCTTTGTATAAAAATGAAATCCTATTCGTTGAATCTGGCAGCTTGAGCCATATGAAAAATATCTTTTTTAATAACTAAATTTATTTTGTCGAATTATAAGACTCCAGCTGCTCGTTGCGTAATTCCTTCAAACGATCGACCAGATAGCCCGTTTCTCCCTTGCCATCATTTCGATTTTCTAGTAGATCTACAACCATTTCCATGGCAAGAGTAACCGAATCCAGTATTTGTGAACCCAGACGGATTTCATGCGATTGCACACAGGCCAATATTTCATCAATAGATCCGAGAAGTTGCGAGATTTCATCAAATCCGAACATCATTGCAGATGCCTGAAGCAATTTACAAGATTGACGTGCGTCCAGTAAAGCCCTTCTATTTTCAGGATTCTTACGCAATGCGTGAAGAGATCTATCAAAGCGACTTAAATCATTAGTGGCTTCTTCTTCAAAAATCGTATAGAACAATTTTGTGGCTTGCGTAACCGGTTTCGCGGATTTGTGTTGAATCGACATTTCATTTCCAGAAGCCATGATGGATTCTTTAATATCGAAAATACTTTGACCGTTTTCCAGAACCGGTGTTTCTATTTCATCACCTGAATTCGCTTGATTGCTTTGAGGCGTTTCCAATTGTTTTTCGGACTTGATCTCTTCATTGCGCTTGGGTATTATTCGTTCCTGAATCCCTGTCACGATGAGCATGACTTTAATGGATTGTTTTAAACTCTTGTCAATCGTCACTCCCCAGATTATGCGTGCGCTTGCATCAATAGCTTTAGCGACAATTCGAACCACTTCACGAGCTTCTTTCAAGGTCATATCCAGACCGCCAGACACATGAACGAGAGCGCTTTGGGCACCTGCAATTTTGTCGTCCATCATCGGATGGGTTACGGCGCGATGTGCTGCTTCCTCGGCACGATTCTCCGAGTCGCTCTGCCCCAATCCAATAACTCCGGAAGGACCATCACGAAGTATCATGGAAACATCTGCGAAATCCAGATTGATCATTCCTCGATCTTGAATCAAGTCTGTGAGTCCAACCAATGAATTAAACAAGATCTCGTCACCCTTTTGAAAAGCATTTCGCATGGGTAAATCCGGGTACTTTTCTATTAATTTATCATTTCTCAAAACGATTACTGTGTCCACGAACTTCTTCAATTTCTCAAGACCAACTTGTGCATTCTCCCAGCGAATAATACCCTCTTCAGAAAATGGCATAGTAACGATGGCAATTGTTAATGTACCAAGACTTCTCGCAACCCGTGCAATAATCGGGAGCGAACCAGTGCCCGTCCCTCCACCAAGACCGCAGGTGAGAAAAAGTAAATCTGTACCCTTAATCGCTGCTTCAATGGCTTCACGACTCTCTTCCGCAGACCGTTCTCCAATGACCGGATCCCCGCCTGCTCCAAGTCCATTGGTCAATTCGCGTCCAATTAACAGACGTTCATCAGCACGAATCGCTAGCAGATCCTGCCCATCGGTATTTAAAGCGATGGTTATAAGATTTTTTAATTTAGCGCTGGTAATGCTAGAAATTGTATTGTTTCCGGCCCCGCCGGCACCCAATACTTTTACAATAGTAGGATATGACTTTATTGTAGAGACAACCTCATTAGGATGCTTTTCCCCCTGCAACATTTCGGTAGCCATTGTGTTTCTCCTTCCCTAAGGCGTTAGTTACCGACTAAAATGTTGGCGTTTCGTAAATATAAGAGATTGATAAGAAAAATGCAAGACTTTGTTTTCAATGGGATAACCAAATATTCTTAATTAGAAATAAATAGGTTAACTGGCCATTCCGAGATGATAATCTGCTTGTATCGGGTCACTCAAGACTCGATTCTGAATTGAGAGTAATGCATCAGACAGTACACGCAACTTTTTAAGATCAAATGGTTTTTCTAAAAAATCGTTTATCCCGAGTGATTTTAACTTGCTTTCAATTTCACGCGAATAAAACGCTGAAATCACAATGACTTTGAGCCCTAAATCCAATTGTCGTGCTTTCTCAATCAATTTAAAACCATTTAAACCTGGCATTCTCAAATCTGTAATTAAAAGATTTGGTCGAATGGAATGAAGCATTTCAAATGCTTGCAAACCATTCACTGCTGAATATACATGAATATCCGGATTCTCACGTTGAATATAACGAGACATGGACCAAGTCAGGTCTGTTTCATCGTCTACAATAAGAATAATTTTTTTGTCTTGAATCATAGTCCCGTTCCAGTGGTTGATGTGCAGTAAGTCATTACGCAAATAGTATACCACGAAAGCATTCAATTGATATTAAAATATCTATGTCTTTATATTACAAAAGATTATGGAGTGAAAATATATCGAAGATAAAAATACTAATTTGGTAATTTCTAAAACAGTCTGGATGAATTCATTGCATTACACGATTTCATAACTCTTTAATTTTTCGCGCAAAGTGGATCTTGATATATTTAGTATTTTTGCCGCCTGTGATTTATTACCATTCATGGTCCGCAGAACCTCCTGTATGTGGTTCTTTTCCATCTCTTGCAGCGTCACGCGTCCAAGGAAGGCATGTTTTTCAGGGTGTGCTTCATCTACATTCAACAATTCATGCGGAAGATGCTCAGGCAATAGTGTATCTGACTTGCAAAGAATGACTCCACGCTCAATCACATTCTTTAACTCGCGCACATTTCCAGGCCACAGATAAGATAGAATTAGAGTTTCTGTTTCCTGAGAAAGTTTAGTCACATTTCGATTGAATTCTTTATTGAATTCCTGCAAAAAAACTTTTGCGAGAAGTAGAATATCCTCTCCACGATGGCATAAAGGAGGAAGTGACACTTCCATCACTTTAAGCCGATAATAAAGATCATTCCGAAATTCCTTATTTTTGACAAGTTCACCGAGATCCGAATTGGTTGCAGCAATAACCCGAACATTGATTTCGATGTCAGACAACCCACCCACGCGCCTGAATGTTTGTGTTTCAATTGCACGAAGCAATTTGGGCTGCAACGTCAGTTTCATTGAGGGGATTTCGTCAAGGAATATTGTACCACCATCTGCCAGTTCAAACAATCCTTTCTTTTGGCTTCGGGCATCTGTAAAGGCCCCTTTTTCATGACCGAACAATTCACTCTCAAGAAGATTTTCTGGGATGGCGCTGCAATTGATCTTCACAAATGGGCTGTCTTTTCTGGCACTGGCATAATGTAAAGCATTAGCAACCAGTTCTTTGCCAGTCCCGCTATCTCCTTGGATAAGCACCGACGTACGTGGTGTTTCAGCGATAATTTGTATCAGTTCCCTCACCTTTTCCATTAAGGGACTTTCTCCGAGCAAATTACTGGCAGGATGAATACGCTGATTCTGACGGCGGAAGCGCATCACTTCACGTTTTAATTCATAATTTTCAAGTGCATTTCGAGTAATTTTTTTCATTTCATCAAGTTCAAACGGTTTCATCATGTAATCATATGCGCCTTTTTTGAGCGCTTCAATGGCCGGTTTGGCATCCGTGGACGCGGTCATCATGACAACCAGAATGTCTTCATCCAGTTTTTTGATCTGTGACAAGACTTCCAATCCGTTCATCTTGGGCAGTTTCAGATCGAGCAGAACCAAATCAAACAATTCTTTTTGCAGTCTGTCGAGTCCGCTCTCACCATCTCCCACACTCACAACCTGATAACCTTCTTTTTTAAGCACGTTAGACAACGTAAATGCAAGATCCTCATTGTCTTCTATAATCAATATTTTCGCATGTATCATAATTCAACTCCCGTGGGGATGAAGAGATAAAAGGATGTTCCTTCATCGGTTTTACTTTTCACCTGGATTTTTCCGCCATGTTCCTGGATGATCCTGTAAACTATTGAGAGCCCCAATCCGAGGCCGTTGGACTTCGTTGTATAAAATGGATCATAAATTCTTTGCATCAATTCTTCAGACATCCCTGATCCTGAATCTGAAATAATGATAAGCAGATTTGAGGACAGGGTATCCCCTTCCTTCTCTGGAAACAGGATTGGGTCGTGCAAATCGGAGTCTGTGGGAATTGATGCTCTTATGGATAGAAGTCCGCCATCCGGCATCACATCAATGGCATTCAGAATGAGATTCAGAAATACCTGCTGCATTTGCAGAGCATCTACAAGAATATTTGGCAATTCTACCGGAACGGCCATCTTATATTCAATTTTTTGATTGCTCATTTTCTTGCGAACCAGATGGGTAACTTCATAGAGAATATCATGCAGCGAATGCGGTCTGCGATCTGGAGGTTTTGGCTTGGCAAACGTAAAAAATGTATTCAACAGACTGTTCAATCGATCGACCTGTCGGGTAATTCGCACCAAATATTCTTTTTTGGCATCGTCTAAATCCATTTCTTCTTCACAGGCCTGGGCCATGGTTTTAATGCCCGCGAGTGGATTCTTGATTTCATGAGCGATACCTGAAGCTAATACACCGAGAGAGGCTAAACGATCCATGCGAAGCACTTCATCTTTCATCTGTTTCAGAAGTGTAATGTCTCGAAAGGAGAGAATATTTCCAACTTTCTTACCGCTGTCATCGATACGATCTGTTACCGTAAAACCAACATAGATATGCTTACCGGTAGGGAGCTGGAGCTTGATCTCTTTGCCATAGGAAAGCGGCTCAAGCTGATCGGCTTTATTGAGCAATAGGTCAAGCTGATCCTGTGGAAGCACAGTATCAATCGGTTTGCCGAGCAATTCGGATTCCTGTATCCCAAGAACGCTCTCGCCATACTGATTCAGTGATGTAATCCGACTGTCAGGATCAATGGTCAGTAGACCGGCCTCCATACTTTGAATGATACTTTCGTTAAAATTTTTCAGATCTGTTAAGTTCTTCTCCAAATCTTTCTGCTCTGTGACATCACGGCCAATTCCGACCGCACCCACAATAGATCCCTTTTCGAATAGTGGTGTAATGCTGAAAGAAAGGATTACTGGCAATCTTTCAATTCGCGCTTCAAAAAGTCGCGCCTTGCCCAGACTTACCATTTGAAGATGTGCTTCCACACCTTTCTGTTCGGCTTCAAGGATCAATTCTCTGAAATGTTTTTCAATCCATGCAGTTTTTGAGAATCCGGTAAGGGTTGTAAACCGGTTATTCAGGAACGTAAAATAACCCTCAAGATCCAGTGTGAAAATAAGATCACTGGCATTCTCAAGCAGGTCGCGATACCGATATTCTGATCGCTTCACCTTTTGACTCAGTTCAATGTTTTTACGAAGTGTGTTCTGCAAAAGAAACAGATTCTGAATAACCTCTCTAATTTCATGAGGCCCGAAAGGTTTTGTAAACCAGCCGCTTAGACCTTTTTTGAAAAGGATTTCACCATATTCATCCCTGAGAGCCTTATCGCTGAAAAGAACAAAAGGTGTTGTTCTCAATTCATTCAGGGATCGCGACTGATTCATTTTTTGAAGGAGCTCTTTCGCGTTAAGGTCATTGGTGTAGAAACCGCAACATATCAATCGTGGTTGAATCTGCCACATTTGATCAAAGGCTTCCAAGCCGGATCGGAAAAAATGAATCGCTATATCTGTTTCTTGAAGAGCCGTTTTAAAATTCTGAATGGCCAATTCATCTTTATCGATATAAAATATAATTTTTTCTTGTTTTTCTTTCATGGTATGCTTCTAGTGCTTTTTTAATGCTATGGAATAATTCAACCCACTGCCTGAGGCAATGAAAAACTGAAAATGGATCCGACACCCACTTGGCTGTGCACATGCACCTTTCCGCCCAGTCTTTCCACGATTTCTTTCACCAAAGACAATCCAAGTCCGGATCCATTTTGGACATTCTCGTCCCCTGTATCTGCAGCGCGGTAAAATTTATCGAAAATTTTCGGCATTGCGTTCTTGGAGATCCCATGACCGTTGTCAATCAGTTGCACGGTCACATACCTGCCTTCTGTTTTCACTTCAATACCAACCTTGGACCCGGATGGGCTGTACTTCACCGCATTGCTGAAAAGGTTGAGCAAGACCTGATCTATCAGATCAGGATCAGCAAGCACATTTGGAATGGAGCGTACCGCATCGAAAATGATACGTATTTTCTTTCGTGATGCCATTTGACCATGCGCATCTAGCATGCGTTGGATCGACTCCTGAATCTCAAATGGACGCAGTTGCGGTTCAGTGGTGCCTGATTCAAGCTTGGATAAATCCAGAAATTTATTAATGAGATCTGTCAGGCGGCTCGACTCATTGAGAATAACACGTGAATATTCTTTGGACTTCTCATCCTTTAGCTCAGATTTCAGCAACAATTCACTAAATCCATAAATGGAGGTCAAAGGTGACTTCAATTCATGTGCCACCATGGATACCAGTTCAGTTTTGAGTCGCTCCACTTCACGCTCTTCAGACACATCTCGAAGTACAGTTACTACTCCAATTTGTCGATCATCCTGACTCTTGACAGGAGCTCCGTGGGCATGAAGTGTCTTGGGCTGTGCATGCTCCAAAATTCGAATTTGAAATTCAGAAGAATCCGGTTGTCCTTTTTCTCGCACTCGCTGTATCATCTGAATGAGCGGACGTTCTTTAAGTATTTGTGTGAGATCCTGGTGCAAAACAACTGATTCCAAACAGTCAAACCATTTCTCCGCGACCGCGTTCAAGACCAGAATGTGATCCGCATTGTCGGTCACAATAACCGCATCTGCGATATTTTTAAGAATGGTTTCTGTTTTTTTCTTTTCAACCAGGATTTTACTGACATTGATTTGCTGGAGGTGTTCCATTTCTTCGACCATATAATTAATCAAGCGCGTCAGACGATTGCTGTTCTTGCTGGATGATCCCGGCAATCTGAGTGAAAAATCACCCCTGCTTATGCGCATGGCTGTATCATACAGCGGTTCCATGGGTTTGTCAATCCAGCGGGTGGTCATTGAAGCGATGAAAACAAGGATCATAATGACAAGTAGTGTCGAAACAGGATAAAGAAGTGGATGAGTTAAAATCGGTGATTTTGAACTTGTTTTTAGAGACTCTGTCAAGGTTAGTTTCCAGCCGAGTCGAGGTGATGATGCTGATTTGGAAATCTGTTTTTTGGCACCTGTTGGAACGAGATCTTCCGTATTGTTTGCAAGTGAAATCCCATTCAAATCAACCAATGTGTATTGAATATTAGACAATTGAATCTGAGTGAGTACCGGGGCAACAGGCATTAATTCCTGTGCAAATACATATTCCCTGTTTTCAATGGATGAATTGGTTGTCACGCGCACGAGCGGATTAACCGCACTTGAGATACGAAGCAGAGAGATCTCAGTGGATAATGTGTCGGTATTATTGGAAAATATAAGCTGAACTAAACTTTGCCGCTCAGTACCTTGAAGTTCCTGGATAATCTTGGATTCCCAAAACCGAGCGGGGACAAATTGAACGGGAAACTGCTTGTCACTTTCAAGGATACTTACAGATAGAAGGTTTGGTTTGCTTTCAATCCAGGACATTATATCAGATTCATTAATTTCACCGTTGAGAGGAAGTGTCTGATCCAGTGACTGCGCTATTGTATCCCATTTTTCAAACAAAACGGATTCCAGTTCACGCATTGATTTTTCAGCCTGATATTGCAATGCTTCTTCCTGTGCAAGCGGATCAGATTGAGGTTGATTGAAGTATCCGAATAACAGGAAAATACATAAAATAATCAGACTTGAAATTGTCATTGCCAGAACAATCTTCCAAAATGTGTTCCAGCTAAGTGTCATTTTATCCGGTTTTCCGAATTGCCCGAATACATCCCGATCCTGCATATAAATGGCCTGTCTTTTCTAAGTACTAATGGACTTAATTTTGAAGTTGCTTTTTATTTTGATACAATGCCTGATCCGCCAAATGAACAAGTTCCGATGCATCTTCCGCATCCTTGGGCGCCTCAGCAATCCCTATTGAAAGTTGTATTGATGTTTTAAATGCCCATTTCTTTTCTGCATCAGACACGTGCTGTCTTAACTTTTCAACTACAACCAAAGCTGATTTTCGGGGAGTATTCGGAAGAATAATCGCAAATTCATCCCCCCCGTAACGAACAGCGATATCTAATGTACGCAAATGGTTTTTAAAAACCTCGCCTATCTTTCGCAATACCTCATCCCCTGCCGGATGGCCATGTTGATCGTTCACCGCTTTAAAATGATCCAGGTCAATCATCATCAATGAGACTGGCGTTCCGTATCGTTTTGCCCGCAGCACTTCTTTTTGCAGCTGGGGTGTAAAATATCTCATATTAAAAAGTCCTGTCAAGGGATCGGTGTCAGCGAGCTCTTCCAACCGCCTGGTGATGCGCTCAAGCCTTTTTTTTCGGCGGATATACCCTGATTGATCCCTTTGCCTAAGAAGACTTCTCTGAACCTGTGCAAGAAATTCCTCATCATTAAAGGGACGTTTGATCCAATTCACGGATAAATCTTCTGAATAATCAGACCGGATTTCCTCAAATCTATCGATGAGAACAAGCGTGTGTCTCTTCGAATCCGGTTCACAAATTGATAAATCGGACATGATCAACAGCCGGACAGACTTATCCTGCAACTGCGCTCTCTTTGAAACGATGAATGGATACCCCGCATGTTTCAACAAGCCGAGAATTCTCTTTCTCTCAAGAGAATCGTCAATGTGAATCAGAATGTTTTTATTTTTTTGAACCATGTTCATTTACGATTCTCTATACTGAACGTCAAGGGAACGTGCGGCAGCCGCTTCATCTAACCGGCGAACAGGCGTGGTTTGTGGCGCATTTTGCACGATTTCGGGATTGGATTCAACCTCTTCGGCAATGTGTATCATAATTTCAATAAATTCATCCAAAGTTTCTTTGGATTCTGTCTCAGTGGGTTCGATCATGAGGGCTTCATGCACAATCAGGGGGAAATAAACCGTAGGTGCATGCACGCCATAATCGAGCAGCCGTTTGGCAATATCCAAAGTCTTGACGCCCTTCTCCTTTTGCCAGTCCCCTGAAAGCACAAACTCATGCATATGATGTTGTGTATGAGGCAACAGAAAGTATTTCTCAAGTTTTCTCATCATATAATTTGCGTTGAGAATTGCATCTTCGCTCACTCTGAGAAGCCCTTTTGCGCCGAGCATGCGAATATAAACGTATGCACGGACCATCACGCCGAAATTTCCATAGAAGGAATGAATCTTTCCGATGGAATCAGGGCGGTTCCAATCTAGAGAATAAGAGGATTTACCGCAATTGATCACAGGCATAGGTAAAAATGGCGCGAGCCTGGATGTCACACCCACCGGCCCACTTCCCGGTCCTCCGCCACCATGGGGCGTGGAAAAGGTCTTATGCAGATTGATGTGCACAATATCAAATCCCATATCACCGGGTCGAGTTAATCCCAAAAGTGCGTTCAGATTCGCACCATCCATGTAGAGTAAAGCATCAACTGAATGGATGAGTTTGGCGATTTCGCAGACCTGCGGCTCAAACAATCCGAGCGTGTTAGGATTGGTGAGCATGAACCCAGCCACCTCTTCATCCAGATGGGCCTTCAGATCTTCAAGATCGACCAGACCTGCATCCGTGGATTTGATTTGCACAGCCTCGTATCCTGAAATTGCCGCACTCGCGGGATTGGTGCCGTGCGCGGAATCCGGCAAAATGATCTTTTTACGTGGATTTCCATTCTTTTCGTGATACGCCCTCATAATCTTGATGCCACTCATCTCGCCGTGCGCACCGGCTGCGGGCTGAAGCGTGACTTCATCCATGCCGGAAATTTCAGCGAGATAACAAGCGAGATCGCCCATGAGTTGAAGCGCACCTTCAATGTCGCATACTTCCTGAAATGGATGCACACCAGAAAAACCAGGCAGTTCGGCAAGTTGATCATTGATTTTTGGATTGTATTTCATGGTGCATGAACCAAGCGGATAAAAACCCTTGTCCACATGGTGATTCAGCGTGGAAAGATGCGTGAAATGGCGAATCACCTCCATCTCGCTGAGTTCGGGCAGCTCTGCTATTTTTGAACGGACAGCAGTCTCAGGCAATAGATCGGACAATGGCTTTTCCGGCACATCCATTGGCGGTAAAGAGTATCCTTTACGTCCCTCTGAGCTGATTTCAAACAACAAGGGTTCAGACATGATGCTGTCTCCAGGTATCTATTTTTGTTTTATTTGTCATTTCGATCCCGTGTATGCGGGAGAAATCTGATAGTTTTTTGCCTTAAAATTCAAAATGACTACTATTTTTTTATTACTCCAAAATATCCTGCATAATCTCAATGGCCACGTTGTATCTGCCAAACGGCGCGCTGACCTGTGTCCCCTGATTGATCTGCCGGACTTCCTGAAGCATTTCCCGCGCGATTTCGATACCGGCCTTGAGTTGATCCTCTTTCGTATCAAATTGCCCAATGCGTTTGAGGAGCGAATCCGGAACAGTCACACCCGGTACTTCATTTTTCATAAATTCCGCGTTGCGCAGGCTTACAAGAGGCCATACCCCGGCGATAATCGGGATAGACAGATCCTGAATTTTATCCAAAAAATGCTTGAGCGCCTGAAGATCAAACACCGGTTGTGTGATTGCGAACTCAGCGCCCGCATCCACTTTTGCGCGGAGTCGATCAATCTCACGCTCGAGATTAATAGAATTGGGGTCCACACCCACACCGGTTACAAATCCGGTCGGTTCACCAATCGGACGATTTCCAATATCCAAACCGTGATTCAAATTGCTGATCATACGCGTGAGCCCGATCGCGTCAATGTCAAACACAGCCGTGGCTTGCGGGTAATCTCCCATCATAGGCGGATCGCCAGTCACGGCCAAAATGTTTTTTATGCCGAGAATAGATGCGCCGAGCAAATCGGATTGCATACCGAGCAGATTACGGTCGCGACAGGTGTAATGGAGCACGGTTTCAATGCCGACATGTTGCTGAAGCAATACAGCCAGGGCCATGCCGTTCAGGCGGGCTGAAGCGCGCGGACCATCAGGGATATTGATAGCGTCCACGCCAGCTTGCTTGAGCAGCTCCGCACCCGCTATGTGTTTGGATGCGTTTCGGCCCCGAGGTGGTACCATTTCCACAAGGGCAATGAATTCCTTTTCCGCTAATTTTTTACCAATGTTGGATTTCTCAGTCAGCGGAACAGGATCGGGCAGTTTCGCATCCTTTTCGCCTTTGATCGCTATTTTTTGGACGACATCAGCCGCACGTGTTTGTTTTTGCGCCAATGCATCGGACATTTTTTTAATATGTTCGGGTGTGGTGCCGCAGCATCCGCCGATAATACGCGCACCTGCCTCAATAAGCCGCTTCGCGTATACTCCGAAGTATTCCGGCGTGGACATATAGAATGTACGGCCATCCAGGAATTGAGGACGGCCCGCGTTTGGCATGACGGAGAGTGGTGTTTGGGTCAATCCGGCGATACGCTCAAGGAAATCGAGCATTTGCTTGGGTCCAGCCACGCAATTAAATCCGATAGCCGAGACATTTAACGTGTCCAGGCGCTTGATAATCTCTTCAAGATCAACACCATAGACAGTTTTTCCATCCTCTAGAACAGCAACGTGTGCAATGATCGGCAAATCGCATACGGATTGTGTCGCCAATACGGCTTGTTCCACTTCGTTCACATTACGAAAAGTTTCAAAAACAATAAGATCCGCACCGTTTGCACAAAGCACGGAAACCTGCTCCTTGAACGCTTTTCTCGCATCTTCGAGAGTTACATCTCCGAAAGGCTCAATCTCAACACCCAATGGACCCACTGATCCAGCCACGTAGAGTTGATCTTCCGCAACCGTACACGCAAGTTTCACACCTGTTTCATTAATCTGTTTCAGGTCATCTGTCAGGTTATAACGGCCAAGCTTGAATCGATTTGCTCCGAATGTGTTTGTTTCAAGCACCATGGCGCCCGCGTTTCGATACTCTTCATGAATTGAACGAATCAGATCGGGATTTGTTAAATTAAGCGCATCATAGCATTTATCAATAAAAATACCCTTTTGATAAATGTATGTGCCCATGGCTCCGTCGAGGAGAACGAGATGGTTTTTCAGATAGTCTTTAAATGGTTGCATAATTCCAATTTTTCTAAAGCTTATTTATAAGCCAGGTTTAATTTAATAGCCAGTTTTTCTAATTTTTTATCATATGTCCATAACATCAAATCGGACAATCGACATGAGGCGAGTAAGCATACATCGATATATCCAACTCCCTGACCAGACAGTTTGTTTCTTTGTATAAACATCAGGACTTCATCATGGTTCACTGTCTTGGCATGTGGAAGTACTTGTAATAACGACAATACTTCATCGTACTTAGACATATTTCCACAAGCCAATTCACCAATAATAAACTCATGACAATTTACTTTATCCTCATTGAGCAAAACTTCGAGTTGGATGTTCCCATTTTTCAAGTGATCTACCCAAACCGATGTATCGACCAGCACCATAAATTCAACTTACCGTTTTTCTTCGTGGAATATTGTCTAAATCTTTTTCAGATCCGCCCAGTTTTGCGAGTCGTCTTGCACTTTCACGTGCGATCAATGCTTCAAGTCCGAGTTTAACCAAGGATGTCTTTTCCTTGATTCCCGTTAACTGAGACGCTTCATGGATGAGCGCATCTTCAATGTTTAAAGTCGTTCTCATATCGTTTCCCTATATGCAATGATGTATGCATAAATATGCTACATTTATGCATCGATGTCAAGCATTTAAACCTAAAACGAAGAAAGTTGAATGGATGGTTTAATCTGATTGGTCATAGCGACACCCCCATAAATGGCGTCCAAAAACTGTTTACATCTACTATCCTGCCAACTGCACATGCTCTTTACCGATAACCTGATTTAGCTCGCTTAAAAGGGCCGCAGAGGGCCTCACGCGGCATGTTTTGGACCTGAGACGGACAAACTCCTTGCCTTCCTCCAGCTCCACCTCAAAATCAATCGGGCAATCTCCGGGGAAGCGCTTGGTCAACTGCTTGATATGCTCAATCTCGCCATTTTGTACACGCTGGGAATCCAGAACAAGGGTAATACGTTTCACAAGCGATTCTGCCGCAGAATCAATCGAAATCATCTCATTGGCCATAATCGTGCACTCATCCCCTTCATCGCGTCGATCAAGCTTGCCGGTCAGCACCACGATATTGTCATTTTCCATCAAGGTCTGGATCTTTTCAAATACATCCGCGAATGCGAGACAACGCGCAGACCCTGTAAAATCGTCAATCTGAAAAAACGCGAAAGGACGGCCTTTTTTATCGAATTTCTTCTGCACCTGAGAAAGCATTCCGCATAGCCGCACCTTGCATCCACTTTCGTATTCCGTAAGCAATTCGATGGCAGGCCGCGCGAATGCTTCAATTTCATCCTTGAATTTTTCCAGCGGATGACCGGACAAGTACAAACCAAGCATCTCTTTTTCGTGCAAAAGGAGATCTTTTTCCTTCCATTCTTCAAGATCAGGCAATTCAGGATAGGTAGCTGCCTGGTCTTCAGATTCTCCGAAAATCGAGTATTGACCGAGCAATGCCTGCTGCTGAATGGTTTGCGCCATGGCAACAGCCTTTTCAATCAGTACCATCTGCTGCGCCCGGTTGCCTTCAAGCGAGTCTGTTGCACCTGCCTGAATCAGGCTTTCCATCACTTTCTTGTTTGCCAGGCGGAGGTTCAGATTCTGACACAGATCAAACAGGGTTTCGAACTTGCCGTGTTTCTCACGCGATTCCACAATGGATTGAATCGCTCCCTTGCCCACATTCTTTATCGCACCCAATCCGAAGCGAATACCGGATTCTGTGTCGATAAAATCCACATGACTTTCATTGACATCGGGTGGAAGAATGGGAATGTTCATGCGCCGGCAATCCGCGAGCAGAATCACAATGCGATCCGTATTCTGCATTTCACTTGAAAGGTTGGCTGCCATGAACTCAGCCGGGTAATAGGTTTTAAGATACGCGGTTTGATAGGCCACGATGGAGTAACAGGCCGCATGAGATTTGTTGAATCCGTACTCAGCGAATTTTTCGATCATTTTATAGATTTCATCCGCCGTTTTTTCAGGAATTCCGTTTTCTTCTGCACCTACTATGAAATCAGCGCCCAGCTTGGCCATTAATTTTTTATCTTTTTTACTTATTGCCCGGCGCAGGATATCCGCTTTCCCAAGGCTGAATTTACCCAAACTGGCCGCAATCTTCATGACTTGTTCCTGAAACACGATAATGCCCTGTGTTTCATTCAAATGCGGTTCAAGCATGGGATGCGTATACTCGACTTTGGATTTTCCATGTTTACGGCTGATATAATCCGGGATGAATTTCATGGGCCCGGGCCGGTACAGCGCGTTCATGGCAATGAGATCATCGATGGATTTGGGCAGGAGTCTCTTTAAATAATCCCGCATGCCTGCGCTCTCAAACTGAAAAACACCCACAGTCTCGCCATTGGCGAAAATCTCATAGGTTTTGGGATCATCCAGCGGTATGGTCTGGATGTCGAGATCAATACCGCGTTTCTTCAGCGCCTTGATGGTATAATCAATCACAGTCAATGTGCGCAGACCGAGGAAATCCATTTTCAGCAGGCCGACACTCTCAAGCGATTTCATGGCAAACTGCGTGGTCACTTCACCCTGCGGCGGTTTAAACAGCGGCACATAATCGGTGAGTTCACCCGGCGCGATCACTACACCTGCCGCATGTGTAGATGCGTGCCTCGCCAAACCTTCAAGCACTCGCGCATTGGTCAGCAGTTTCTTGTTGATTTCGCTTTGCTCGCAAATGGTACGGAAATCAGGAACTTTCTCATACGCTTCCTCAAGGTTTGTGTTGATCGGGATCAGTTTTGCGATTTGATCCACTTCACCGTACGGGATTTGCAGCACACGCCCGACATCACGAATCACGCCACGCGCATTCATGGATCCGAACGTGATGATTTGCGTGACATTTGTATCGCCGCCGTAGTTTTTACGCACATAATCAATCACATCTTCACGACGCTCATAGCAGAAATCAATATCGATATCCGGCATGGATACACGCTCGGGATTGAGGAATCGCTCAAAGAGCAGGTCATAATCCAGGGGATTCACATTGGTAATGCCCATGGCGTAAGAAACCAGACTGCCTGCGGCGGATCCACGCCCCGGCCCGACAGGGATACCGTTGGATTTGGCATAACAGATAAAATCCATGGTAATCAGGAAATAGCTTGAATATCCCATCTTTTGGATAACCGCGAGCTCAAAATTCAGCCGCTCTTCAATTTCGGGTGTAATCTCTTTGATTCGTTCCCGGATGCCTTTCCAGGCAATTTTTGTGATATAGGCATCCATATCCTGTTCTTCTGCATCGGCGGGAATATGGAATTTGGGGAAATGATGTGTTTCTAAATCAAACGTCAGATCGCATTTTTCTGCAATATCGAGCGTAATGTCAAGTGATTCGGGATGATCCTTGAACGCTTCGGCCATTTCTGCGGGGGATTTGAAATAGATTTGATCTGAGGTGAAGCGCATGCGCTTGGGATCATCGTAATCCTTGCCGGTTTGAATACAAAGCAGGATGTCATGCGCCTCGGCATGCTCCTGTTTCAGGTAATGCGTATCATTCGTGGCGACCAGAGGGATATCCAGCTCTTGTGATAGCTTTGCCAATCCTTTAAGCGCCTTGACTTCTTCAGTTATGCCGTGATTCTGGATTTCAAGGTAATAGTCATCCCCGAATTGCTCTTGATACCAGACCGCAGCGCGCTTGGCCGCGTCATAATCATCATTGATGATCATATAGGGCACTTCGCCAGAGATGCAGCTCGACAGCACGATTAATCCTTCTTTATGCTTTTCAAGCACCTCTCGATCAATACGAGGCCTGTAGTAAAATCCTTCTACATAACCGATGGACGTCAGTTTCATGAGATTGACGTATCCGGTTCTGTTCTTGGCGAGAAGGATGAGATGATACGCCTTGCCTGTTTCTGAATGCTTTTGCTTGTCAAGGCGCGAGCCGGGCGCCATGTAAGCTTCAAAACCAATAATGGGTTTGAGGCC
>JABMRT010000199.1 GCA_013202295.1 Candidatus Zhuqueibacterota bacterium | reverse complement strand
TACTATGAAAATGTATTATGATGCTGATGCGGACATGTCAGTATTTCAAGGAAAAAAGGTCGCGATTATTGGATACGGCAGTCAGGGCCATGCCCAGGCTCAAAATTTACGCGAAAGCGGTATTGATGTGATCGTGTCTGAGCTTGAAGGCACACCCAATTATGATCTGGCCGTGAAACACGGATTTACACCCGTCTCCGCTGATGTGGCTGCAGAACAAGCTGATGTCATCCAAATTCTGCTTCCGGATGAACTTCAGAAAAAAGTTTATGAATCCGCGATCGCGCCACACATGAAAGCAGGCAAAGCACTTGTGTTTTCACATGGATTTAACATCCATTTCGAGCAGATCACACCTCCTGCAGAAATCGATGTGTACATGGTCGCCCCCAAAGGCCCCGGACATCTGGTGCGCTGGGAATATGAAAAAGGCGCTGGCGTTCCGGCTTTGATCGCCGTATACCAAGATGCCTCGGGCAATGCCAAGAAGTTGGCACTGGCCCATGCTTGCGGTATCGGAGCCGGGCGTGCAGGGATTATTGAAACCACCTTTAAGGAAGAGACAGAGACTGATCTCTTTGGTGAGCAAACCGTGCTTTGCGGTGGTGTAAGCGAACTGGCAAAGGCAGGTTTTGATACATTGGTTGAAGCAGGATACCAACCGGAAATTGCCTATTTTGAATGTCTTCACGAACTCAAGCTGATTGTGGATCTGTTTTACAAAAGTGGTATCAGCGGGATGAACTATTCAGTAAGTGACACGGCAGAATACGGAGGATATACACGGGGTCCACGTATTATTGATACGGATACACGCGCCCGTATGAAAGTCATCCTTACAGAGATTCAGGATGGATCCTTCGCCAAAGAGTGGATCAAGGAAAATCAGGATGGCCGTCCGAAAATGAATCCTTTACGTAAAGAGCATGACGAACTTCTAATCGAAAAAGTCGGGAAAAAGCTACGTGACATGATGTCATGGATTAAGGAATAAAGCCGATTTCATTCGATTAAACAGGAGTTTAAAATGTCGGACCGGATAACCATATTCGATACCACCCTGCGGGATGGTGAGCAGGCACCGGGTTTCAGCATGACCTTTGATCAAAAAATTCAAATGGCCAAGCAACTCGAACGCCTGGGCGTGGATGTCATTGAAGCAGGATTTCCCATTGCTTCTGAAGGTGATTTTGAATCAGTGAAACAGATTTCAAAAGAGCTAAAAAAGACAACCATCGCTGGTCTGGCCCGGACAACCCAAAAAGATATCGACCGCGCGTGGGATGCCTTAAAATATGCAAAGCATCCCCGCATTCATACGTTTGTTGCGACCAGTGACATTCACCTCGAACACAAGTTGAAGAAATCAAGGGATGAGGTGCTCGCTATGGCCGTTGAGGCTGTGAAATACGCGAAAAACCTCTGCGATGAGGTCGAGTTTTCAGCGGAAGACGCAGTCAGAAGCGACATCCAATTTTTATGTCAGGTGATTGAGGCGGTCATTGACGCGGGTGCAAAGGTCGTAAACATTCCGGATACAGTGGGATATAGTATTCCCGTAGAATTCGGTGAGATTATCCGCACCATCACAGAAAAAGTGCCCAACATCCATAAAGCAGTAATAAGCGTGCATTGTCATAATGATTTGGGATTGGGTGTCGCAAATTCCCTCGCTGCCATCCAAAATGGTGCGCGTCAGGTGGAGTGTACCATCAACGGGATTGGCGAGCGTGCAGGGAATGCATCCCTTGAAGAATTCGTTATGGTATTGCGCACACGCAAGAGCCTGCTTGATCTGGATTGCAATATCAATACACGTGAGATCTATCGCAGCAGCCAGCTTCTTTCCAATTTAACAGGGATCAAGGTGCAGCGCAACAAGGCCATTGTCGGTGAAAATGCGTTCGCGCATGAAGCGGGCATTCATCAAGATGGCATGCTCAAAAATCCGCAGACCTATGAGATTATGACTCCTGAATCTGTGGGTATCTCGGAGAGTTCGCTGGTACTTGGCAAGCATTCGGGACGTCATGCGCTTACCAAACGGTATAAAGAGCTGGGATATGAACTGTCCAAATCTGAATTGGACAAGGCCTATCAAACATTTACGCATCTGGCGGATAAGAAGAAGCTGGTTTATGATGCAGATCTGATTGCCATTGTGCGTGATGAGATCTCAAAAATCCCAGAAGCCTATTTAATGGAATCGGTTCAGGTGCTTAGCGGATCTCATCTGACACCAACCGCGACTGTCCGCCTGAAAATAAATGATGAAGTGTATGAAGATTCTGCTATCGGTGACGGTCCTGTGGACGCGGCATGCAAGGCGATTGATCGCATCACAAATATCAGTGGCAAACTGGTACATTACTCCATACAGGCTGTGACCATTGGAAAAGACGCGATGGGTGAGGTACTCATCAAACTCGAACATGAAAACAGACAATACAATGGCCAAGCGGCCAGTACGGATGTGATTGAAGCAAGCGCCAAAGCCTATCTGAGCGCAGTCAATCGAATTATCTATACAAAAGGGCTTGTTCCAACGCAGGAAGAAAACATAGAACAACCATAGTTTTATAATGAAAGTGAAAGAGCCATGATGACAATTACAGAAAAAATATTGGCCAAGCACGCCGGTAAAAATTTTGTCAAGCCGGGTGATAATATTTGGGTGAATGTTGATGTCCTGCTCACCCACGATGTTTGCGGTCCGGGAACTATAGGCATTTTCAAGAAAGAATTCGGTGAGAATGCCAAAGTCTGGGATCACGATAAAGTGGTCATCATTCCGGATCATTATATCTTTACCAAGGACAAACACGCCAATCGAAATATTGAAATCCTGCGTGAATTTGCACAGGAGCAGAATCTGCCCCATTATTATGACGTTAAATCACCTCGATACAAAGGCGTGTGCCATGTGGCGCTTCCTGAAGAGGGATTCGCAAGACCGGGTGAGGTTCTTTTTGGTACTGATTCACACACCTGTACACACGGTGCATTTGGGCTGTTTGCCACGGGGATCGGGAATACCGACGCGGCTTTTATCCTAGGTTCAGGAAAACTCTGGGTTAAGGTGCCGGAGACCATGCAATTTGTGCTTAAAGGCAAATTGCCTGGATATCTGATGGCAAAGGATATCATTCTTGATATTATCGGAAAAATCGGAACGGATGGCGCGACCTATCGCACTATGGAGTTTAGAGGCGAAGCCATCGCACGCCTGAATATGGAAGAACGCATGACGCTATGCAATATGGCGATTGAAGCAGGCGGAAAGAATGGCATTATCGCAGCGGATAAAAAGACATTGGCCTATGTGCGTAAATACACAGATAAAACAATCAATGTGTTTCGCAATGATTCCAACGCGCAGTTTCACAGCAGCACGACCATTGATGTGGGTGAGCTTGAACCCATGGTGGCAAAGCCGTACTCTCCCGATAATGTAGCACCCGCCAACAAACTGAAAACTGTGAAACTCGATCAATGTTATATAGGCTCGTGCACGGGCGGGAAAATTACAGATTTTATCGCTGCCGCGACGATTCTCAAGGGTCATAGTGTAAAAACAAAGACTGTGGTAGTGCCTGCTACAAAATCAGTGGAACAGGCGCTAATCGATGAAACAATTGACGGCCAGTCTCTGCGATCCATTTTTCAGGAAGCTGGATGTGAGATCGGCCCGCCCTCGTGCGCTGCGTGTTTAGGCGGTCCGGAGGACACGTTTGGTCGTCTGAATAACGCGGAAATTTGCATTTCCACAACCAATCGTAATTTCCCGGGACGCATGGGATCTAAGGAATCACAGACCTATCTGGCGTCGCCGTATACTGTAGCAGCTTCAGCAATCAAGGGGAAGATAACAGATCCCAGGGACTTTCTGAATGTCCAGGAAATGGAAGAGGCTGAAGAAGTGAAGGAAAAAGATGATGAAGAGAATTTCAATCAATAGGAGGCTGATGTGCCCAAGATCAAAGGCAAAGCATATGTGCTCGGTGAGAACGTAGACACCGATCAGATTATTCCGGCGCATCATCTTGTATACAATCTCGATGATCCGAAGGAACGTAAGTTATACGGCCAGCATGCTTTTTCAGGTGTGCCGGTTGAAAAGGCCGGATTGCCCAAAGGCAAAATCCCTTTTGTGGCTGCGGCCAAACAAAAATCCGAATACGCGATTGTAATCGCATCCTCTAATTTTGGATGCGGCTCCTCCCGCGAACATGCTCCAGTTGCCTTGAATATGGCAGGTGTGACTGCGATTGTGGCCACATCCTATGCGCGAATATTTTACCGCAACAGTGTGGATGGCGGTTATGTGACTCCATTTGAGTCTGAAGAAGATCTGTCCACCCTAATTAAAACCGGTGATGAGGTCGAGATCGATCCGGATGGCGGCACGCTGAAAGTCAAAGGATCGACTGCTGAACATCCATTAAAACCACTGGGTGAAGTGGCAGATATTCTCGAATCAGGCGGATTGTTTGAATACGCGCGTCAGCACAATATGATATCATAAAAATAGTGGTTAGTGGTTACTCATCTACACCCAAGAATTTATACTGAAAGGGTTGCTTGTGAGCGGAAAAAGCTATAAGATCGCTGTACTCCCCGGAGACGGTACCGGACCTGAAGTTGTGGTGGAAGGATTAAAAGTCCTCAAAGCATCTGCAAATAAATTTAATTTTACAATGGACTTCACGGAATATGACTGGGGCGGAGACCGTTATCTCGCCACAGGTGAAGTGCTTCCCGAAGATGCGTCAGAAACTTTGAAACAATATGATTCTGTTTATCTTGGTGCGATTGGTCACCCAGATGTGAAGCCGGGGATTCTTGAGAAGGGCATCCTCTTAAAACTTCGTTTTGATCTTGATCAATATATCAATCTTCGTCCGGTTAAATTATATCCAGGCGTAGATACTCCATTAAAAGACAAGGGCCCGGAAGATATCGATTATGTGGTGGTGCGCGAGAATACGGGTGGATTGTACACAGGCATCGGCGGATTCACCATGAAAGGCACTGCGGATGAAGTGGCTGTGCAGAGCATGGTTTACAACCGCGCGCAGGTGGAACGGTGTATCCGATATGCGTTTGAATACACACGCAAGCGGGGTAAGAAAAATACACTCGCGTTATCCGGCAAAACCAATGTGCTTACCTATGTGTATGATTTGTGGGAACGTGTGTTCAATGAGGTCGGCGAGGCAGATTATCCCGATATCACACGTGAATATTATCATGTCGATGCCACCTGTATGTGGATGGTGAAAAATCCTGAATGGTTCGATGTGATTGTGACCGGGAATATGTTTGGTGATATCATAACGGATCTGGGCGCGATCACGCAGGGTGGGATGGGCATCGCTGCGGGTGGTAATATCAATCCAAATGGCGTGAGCATGTTCGAACCCATTGGCGGTTCTGCGCCCAAATATACGGGCAAGAATGTAATTAATCCTCTGGCGGCCATTGCTTCGGGTCAGATGATGTTGGATCATCTGGGCGAGACCGAAGCTGCAGCAGCGATTGAAAAAGCGATTATCCACGTCACCGGACAAAAGATGAAAAGTATGGGCGCTGGCAAGATGGGGTATTCCACAACTGAAGTGGGCGATCTTGTGGCGGAGCATGTGTAACACGGGCTATTGGCAATAGGCTATAGGCGATGGACGTCCCTGGCAATTCTGAATTGCTGGGGATTTTTTATTGTATTTTTAATCAGTTTTATCTTGCTTTTTGATATCATTTTTGGTAAAATAACTCTTGTTGAACTCCACACATTATTTACGATTTTTAAGCTGATTCTATACACCCCATGAAGGGTGTGTAAATTTGTAATTTTTCCTTGATATTTCTTATAGTGAAAATAAAACTTGCCTTCCTTCCGGCCTATATTTTCATGGAGTGTGATGGAGAGCATTTGAACTATTGTGTGAAGCTGAATGCTTCACAGGGGGGTACAATGAAGCACTTGATCATCATCCCGCTTGTCTTCGTCTTGGTGGCAGGAACACTGTTTGTTTTTTCAACATGTTTGTTTGCAGATGGAACCGAACCCACTGGTACCCCACGTGAGGTTTCAATCCTCGATCATCTTTTGTGGATCAGCACCAATTCAAGTTCATGGGGAGATGATTTTACCCAGACCGCCAATATCGACGCTTCAAGTACATCAACCTGGGATGATGGAGATGGTGGAGATGCGGAAGGTTTCACACCCATTGGAAACTCCACAACCCAGTTTACCGGATCTTATAATGGCAACGGAAACACCATCAGTGGCCTCTATATCAATCGTTCTGGACACTATATTGGACTATTCGGATCTATCAACACGGCCACTGTTCAAAATTTAGGTGCAACCTCTGTAAACATAACAGGTCAATACCAAGTGGGTGGTCTGATGGGTAAGAATTCAGGCACTCTAAGTAATTGTTATAGCACAGGCAGTGTTTCGGGAAATACTCAATCCGGCGGTCTGGTGGGAGATAATTCAGGTACAATGAGTAATTGTTACAGCAGAAGCAGTGTAACCGGAAGCTCCGAAACCGGGGGGCTGATTGGAATAAATATGGGCACTGTGAGCAATTGCTACTGTACGGGCAGTGTCCCCGGATCTGGATCAGTTGGCGGTCTGATTAGTTATCATATAGGAACGGTTACGGATTCATTCTGGGACACACAAACCTCCGGTACGACAACAGGTATTCATACTGGATCAACATCAGGCACTACTGGTAAAACCACTGTAGAGATGAAAGACCATGACACATTCACAGATGAAGTTACAGCAGGATTGATGACCGCCTGGGATTTTGAAACCAACCCGAATGACGATGTCGCTAATAATGACTACTGGGACATGGATTACTCCCAAACAATCAATAATGGATATCCCTATCTTTCTTGGCAGGATGGAGGTTCTGTGTCCTTACCGGTTGAGCTGACTTCATTTTCCGCTCGCTGTGTAAGATCATCCATTGTAATAGAATGGATCACCGAGAGCGAAGTGGACAATCTCGGTTTCATTCTTGAACGGAAATCAGATGACGACTGGCAGGAAATCGCTTCGTATCAAACATATGACGCCCTATTGGGACAGGGGAATACATCCTCAAGAACCGAATATGAGTTCAAGGATGAAAGCGTGCTGCCCGGTGAGACCTACAGCTACCGTCTCTCCGATGTGGACATCAAAGGCAATGTAAATATTTATGATGTAATTAGTATTTTAGTGGATCCCTTACCTGAAGAAACATTGCTTGAGTCAGCGTTTCCGAATCCATTCAATCCAAAAACCAAGATCAGCTATCACTTGGCCGAATCCGGGCGCGTCCAAATTGTAGTATATGATATGCTTGGCCGGAAGGTGAACACACTTCTGAATGAAGAACAAACCGCCGGCAGTTACAAGATTTACTGGCACGGCAAAGATGATTTCGGAAAGCAGACGTCATCTGGCACCTATATCCTGCGAATGATAGCTGGGGATGTCGTAAAATCGCAGAAAGTGTTGTTGATGCGGTAATTACGCAATAGAATACGGATTGCATAGAAAGTACATTTTGTTGTCTGGATCTCCCTCATAAGGGAGAAAAACGAATTGGTTTTAGCCTTAGGGAGGTTCAGATCCTTCGCTTTGCTCAGGAC
>JABMRT010000198.1 GCA_013202295.1 Candidatus Zhuqueibacterota bacterium | reverse complement strand
TATTTTACAACAGGATCAGAAAACACTCAACTCTCGGGTACCTTTCACCGGTTGAGTTTGTTAAACTGAAAATGGCTGCATAACCTTAACTATGTGTCCACTTTTCTATTGCAAGTCCATGAATCCCCCTTTTGAAAAAGGGGGACTTCCAATTCTCCCTTTGAAATGAGATCCTCATTCCATGACAGTCAAATGAAGAAGAGGGATGTCCTCACATACAAAACACTTGCATATTAAAAATTGCTTTATATATTGCGATTGACTCCTTCTTGGTATATACGGCCGCATCAGGTCTGACATGGCTTTGCTCTTTTGCTTTTACTCGATCTGATTTCTGTCTTTTTAGGAAATAAATATATAACTCTTTTCAGTTCTGATCAGAAAATCATGTATATGTACCGCAATATGAAGGGAGGTGCCATAATGTCTAGACAGAAAATGATGTTCAATCCGGATCAAAAGATTAAAAAGCTTTTAATCACTCTCATCTTGGCAATTCTATTTATAGCTCACAGTCCAAATTATGCACAATCACCCGATTTTTCATGGATCACGACTGCGGGTGGCACAGAGAGGGATGCGCTGTGGGATCTGGCCATTGATCAAAATGGAAATTGCTATGTGGTTGGCTCTTTCAATGGCACGGCATCCTTCAATGGCACAAATTTAATCAGCCAAGGATATAATGACATATTCGTCGCTAAATACAATGCATCGGGCAATTTAATCTGGGCCCACAAATTCGGGGCCGGAGATTATGATGAGGCAAAATGTGTTGCAGTAGACGCTGACAGCAATATTCTGGTAGCCGGTTCATTCGGAGGTACAGTCGATTTTGGAGCCAATATATTATCAGGCGCCTCGGATATTTTTCTTTTAAAAATGAACCCCGAGGGAAATGTGCTATGGGCAAAAAAGGCCGGAGGTCCGGGAATCGAGAGTGTCGAAGATATCGTCCTGGACGAAACAGATAATATCTATTTGACCGGGGGGTTTGCTACTAGAGCTCAGTTTGGATCGATTGTTTTGACCACAGCTGATGATCAGAATGCTTTCGTCGCAAAGTACAACACTGCGGGAGATGTACAGTGGGCAAATGGATATGGAGGCGGCAAGTGGCTAAGTGGATATGGTATCACCATAGATCCCGCCGGTTTTCTCAGAGTGACCGGAAGATTTACAGAACAAATCACCTTTAACGGAACCACGCTTGTTTCAGCGGGAAGCTGGGATGGTTTTATCGTCAAACAGAAACAGGACGGCACCATATTATGGGCAAAAGGATTTGGCGGCCTGGACAATGAAACGATGCATGGGATTGCATCCGACAATGAGGGGAATACCGTTGTCACAGGATTCTTTGGGGGGTATGGAAATCCTGTATCATTCGATGGTTATATTTTAAATCCTGTAGGCTCTAATACCGATATACTTGTTGCCAAATATGATTCATCCGGAAATGTGATCTGGGCTGAGGCTGCGGGCGGATCGTTCTCTGATACTGGATTCGAGGTCACAATGGACGGAATTGGGAACAGTTATGTCACGGGCCGTTTTAAAGACAGCACCCAGTTTGCAG
Source organism: Candidatus Zhuqueibacterota bacterium (assembly GCA_013202295.1). Lineage (GTDB taxonomy): Bacteria > Zhuqueibacterota > QNDG01 > QNDG01 > JABMRT01 > JABMRT01. The sequence continues at coordinate 11,938 of JABMRT010000198.1, read as the reverse complement.
ACACGACCCTGGTGTCTGCTGGTGAGATGGATGTTTTTATAGCAAAATACGATTCAGACGGGAATATCGACTGGATAAAACAGGGCGGTGGTACGGAAATTGATGAGGGATTCGCCATTGCACTGGATGGTTTGGAAGATGTGCTTGCTGGGGGATTCTTTGGCGGATCAGCAGACTTTGACCTTTTTAATGTAAACAGTGCAGGAAACAAGGATATATTTATCACAAAATTGATCCAGCCATTGTCTGGAATTCAATCAAGGCGCAGGATTGAACCCATGTCATCACTGCTTTATCAGAATTACCCCAATCCGTTCAATCCCGCGACCACGATTCAGTACAACCTGCCTGAAGTATCGGATGTGAGACTCACTGTATTTAACATCAAGGGGCAACTGGTCGAGCAATTGGTCAACGCCACGCAGAACGCTGGAATTTACACAGTTCAATGGGGCGGCATTCGAGAGTCAGGTGAAAGTTACCCATCAGGTTTATATTTTTACGAACTGCGAACCGAATCGTATAGAGAAATTATGAAGATGTTCTTGGTCAAATAGATATGATCAACATATGTTAACTAAAAGCCGTGGCCTGACCGCGGCTTTTTACTGGGTGGACACCCCTAACCTGTCATTCTGGATTTGTTCTGGAATCCCCCTTTGAAAAAGGGGGACTTCCAATTCTCCCTTTTCGAAAGGGAGATCCTCGACTTCGTCGAGGTAGAGGGATTTCAAAATTCCCCTTGCATTTTCAATTTGTGATAGTATATTTTTATCAGCTTTTCGTGCGACATCTTTTATTTCAATACTCGAGGCATATGACAAAAAACGGATTACTTATTCTACAAGTGCATGGCTAATATAAGACATATAAAAAATTGAGATATTGCGTATATAATATTTGATAATTCAAAATGAGAAAATGGGGTGTATGTAGTGTCTACCAGAAACTATGATGAAGCTGCAAAAATACTAGGAACTTACACAGATCCAATTCCAGATGGATTAATCAAAGCTTTTAAAGATGGGAAATGTGTGCTTTTTGCAGGTTCTGGCGTGAGTCAACGCTGTTTGGCTCGAAATAGACGACCGTTACCCACTTGGCAAGAACTTATGTATTTGCTCACTTCTGAGGCAGATAAAAAGGGCTTAATATCTTCGAAAGCTATTCAAGAGCTGAATAACCTCCTCGCAAAAAACGAATACTTAATGGTTGCACAGGAGCTTCTCGAAACTCTTGGAGAAAAAAATGTGCAAAGCGTGATTAACGAAGCCCTCGATCCTGACGGAATCATTCCTTCTCGGTTGCATGAACTTCTAGCTATAACGCCATTCCGCTTCCGTATTACAACTAATTATGACAATTTACTGGAAAGAGCTTTTATCACAACTTGGCACCGTCACATTGAACGTGTTTGTATAGACGAACTCCAACGGCTTCGCTCCCTACTAAATTTGCAATCCGAGTTCGTATTAAAATTACATGGTGATCTGGATAGGCCCGAAACCATCATACTGGGGCAGAAGCAGTACCAATATTTACTTCAAAGTACAGAATACACTGAGGTTCTTGATGATATTTTCAAGAATAACTCTGTTCTGATGCTTGGGTATGGGTTAGGGGATATCGACATACAACTTGCCCTTGATCGTCTAGCAAAATCCGATATATCTCAACAACCCCATTTCTTACTGTGTGCTCGTGATACTAAAACTCATACAGAAAAGAAAAGGTTAGCAGCAGACAGAAATGTTCATACTATAGAGTACGTTGATTACTTTGGATTCCACAATCATATTGATACTTTTTTAATAGGCGTTAACGTTGCATTAGGTAAATTAAAATACTTAGAAAGAATGCGTTTACCAGTAAATGCTAGAATAGCCATCCATTACCCAACTAATCTTACAGAAGATGGCCTTTTTGTTTGGAACCTACTCTTTAGAGAAGGCGCTATTATATGTTCTTACGAACAACAACGAAATCAATTGCAATACTTAGAAAAGCGAATAGCTGATGATTTTCAGGCAGTAGATTACCTTTTATTTGTAGTAGATGATAAAGCATTAAATGAGACCAGTGATTTTTTGCCTATTTTAGAGCGTGCTTTCAATTCTGCTTGTTCTCGAGGAGCTCAGACTATATTCCTGATTGTAGGCGCAAAAAGTAGGCCTGCATTTCTAGAGAAAAATATTAATGCCCCGACATTTTATGTTAATGATGATTTTTCAGAAATGGATTTGACTCTACTACGGTCGTACATAGCACAAGACATTCGGATGGGTTATAGGCAAGAATAACTAGTCGTAGGTGGCTCTTGATCCACCTACATGCCTAAAACCCCGTTCAAGCCAAATCAACCGCATTTTAAACAATAGCTCTCATATTTCATCACGAACTCAAAGGATGCGCACTGCGTATCCTAAAAATAGTAATTGGTTAAATAGTCCAGCCTTCCCCGGCCGAAACCAGAGAAGGCTGTTTAGGGAAGGAGGTTAAGTGGGCAAAGCCTTGAACCCTTTGAGAGATTTATTCACCGCATAGAAACCCAACCACACAATCAAACCAATACCACCCGTACTCAACCACATCATTCGATGACCCAACTGCTCATACGCGGTTGAACCGCAGATCGGGCCAAGCACAAAGGCCAGAGAAAAAGTCAGCGTGAACAGACCCATGTACTGGCCCCGGTTTTGATCATTTGCCCGGTTCGCGATAAACGTTGCGATCAGAGGAAAGACCAGCATCTCACCGACTGTCCACAAAATCACAGTCATAACCACATAACTGTAACTGTTCCCAAAAGGCAATAGGAAAAACCCGCTAAACAGAAACAGAATTCCAGCCATGATACTTCTGAGCGGATTGTGCTTCTCCAGCCAGTGAATAAGCGGCATCTCAGTCACAACCAGAAGCAGACAATTGATGGTCAGCAGAAGTCCAATCTGGTCTTCGAGAAATCCGTTCACCTCATGCATGTATAGCGGCCAGATATTGAAAATCTGAAAAAAGACCACACCCACCGCGAGCAGCAGGCCCATGACCATAAGGAACAAGCCGTCTCGGTATGGCGATTGAATCACAGGCTGTTCTTCCGTGTGCTCCATGCGGATGGGCTTCACATTGCGGAGCAGGCCGAATACCACAACCGCGGCCACCAGACAAGTGATGCCGTCCACCCAGAAGATATAGGAATAGTTCACGCGTGCTAAAAAACCACCGACCGCGGGCCCGAACGCGATACCCAGATTCGCGGCCAGCCGGTTCAGCACAATACCTCTCGCCCTGATTTTGGGCGGACAGATCTCAGTAAACGCCGTGATATTCGCGGGCCTGAACGCCTCGCCGATCACCGCCACAATAAAAATCGTGATAGCGATGGAGGGCAAAGTGGACATTTGGCCAAGCACCATGAAACCAATGCCGTTCCAGATCAGACTGTAGAGCTGCACCTTGTACGTGCCCCACCGGTCGCTCAGCCACCCGCCCAAGTACGAGCCGAACAGCGACCCAATACCCCAGTAAGTCATCACCTGACCAGCCTGGGCCACAGTAAATCCCAGCTTGCGCGTCAGGTATAGGGTCATGAAAAAGACTACCATCATGCCGCTGCGATTCACAAATACCACAATCGCCAGCCACCAAGCCTCTTTCGGCAACCCCGAATAACTCGCCTTATATTTATTGATAAGATTCTTCATTGTACTTACAGATAGATCTCTATATTTTTTTTGTTTTTATTTAGGTATCTTGAAAATTGTGTTTAGAAATCTGGGTGTTTTTCCGTTAAAAAATGAAAACTGTTTGATCCCGCCTTCAATAAAAATCCAATACTATAGGCGGGAGAGTTTTTTCATTTTAGGAAAAACACAAAGGCTTTTAGCAAATTTTCAAGCAGCCTTGATCTTTTGTCTTCAATATTCAAATACTATTAATAGATTGATCCCGCATAGCGGGGGGCACTTTTGTATCAAGACAAAAGTGTCTTAATCATTTTCATAGAACTATCGCTTCTACCTCCAACCGCACCATATTCACATGTGTCCGTCCTTGTGCGTCTAAAGGATATTTGGCCAAGAATGTCTCAACCACCTCATCCAGAAATGTTTCTCTCAAGGATTCAGGCAGCCTGTCCGTATACAGAAACCACGTTGTTCTCAGCCAGCCCTTTAACGCGTCCGGATTGGCATGCACCATGTCCTTGGGAATCAGCTCCGCGCGCTTCATCTCAAATCCCGCCTCCGGCAGCCACCTTTCATAATCGCTTGGATGATAAAAAGAATAGGGATATTCAAATCCTTTATAATAGGTGGACCATTTATCAGATTTTGTGAGCGCAGTCACAACCTCATGCATATTTAATATATTTCCCTGTCCGCCCATTTGAAAGAGAATCCGGCCGCCTGGATTGAGATGTGTTTTCAATCTGCGTAGAACAGAGAAATGATCCTTGATCCAGTGCAGAACCGCGTTGGAAAAGGCCACATCGAATTTCTCTTCCAAATTAAGAACCGTCGCGTCCATGACCTGAAAGGACAGATTGTCTCTCTGATATGATTGAAATGCCAGTTCGATCATATTCGCAGACGCATCAATACCCAGCACCTTTCCATTCGGAAGTTCTTTCGCGAGCGCGTGCGTCACCTTGCCGTCTCCGCACCCAATATCAAGCAGCGCCTCATTACCCTGTAATTGGAGCTTCGCAATCAGCTCATTCGCCCATTCCAGCTGCGCCGTCGAATTCTTCGCGTAATCTTCCGCGTTCCATTGATTTCTATTCGTATCATTCATAATTCATCATTATTAATTTAACATTGTTCTTTGAACTATTCCCAATACCCCTCAGCAATCGGGATCACCCGCCCCCCCACTTCAACCTGTATGCTACCCTCCTGATTGGAGGCTCTTAACGTTAGTGTGGAAGGACGCCCGATCTCATATCCCTGCCCCGTCTGGATGTCGATGGAATCCGATCCGAAATAGCGGTTCTTCACCAGATACGCGGCCAGACATCCCGCACCGCTTCCCGTAGCCGGATCCTCCGGAATGCGGAAATGATCGCAGAACACCCGCACGCCCAAAGCCTGATCTTTGGTGTAACCACCTGGACAGAAAGCAAGGATGATCTTGGATTCCATTTTTAGAACCAGCTCCTCATATAATTCATTCCGGACTTTGATCTGTTTCAGAGCGTCCATATTTTTTAATGGGATCATGATCTGCGGCAATCCCGTGGACACCACTTCAACCGGCCATTTCGTGTCCATGGCTTCGGAGGGGAGTCCCAGCACATCCGCGAGCAATCCTGCATCCAGTTGCTCCCCGAATGATGGTTCAATCTGCCGCATAAACAGTTGGCTGTTCTCATCCTCAGGATCCAACCACGTCACTGGAACCTGTCCCACATTTAAATTCAGCACAACCCGATCCGCATTGTTCTGGATCAAATACTTTCGAATCACAAACGCTGTGCCCAGCGTGGGATGTCCCGCAAAATCGACCTCACCACCCGGCGTGAAGATACGCACGCGGTACCCGCCGTCCTTTCCATCGTTGGGGAGGATAAATGTGGTCTCCGAGAAATTGATTTCCCGCGTAATCTGTAACATCTCTTCGTCGGACAAAGTGGAACCATCTAGAAACGTGGCCAGCTGATTGCCCGCATATTTAGATTCAGCAAACACATCCGTCATGATATAGCGAAGTTTTCGATTCATATTATAATCCTCATTTGATCACCGATGTTGAGTGTATATAGTTGCGTTTATTAAAAAACGACTACAAACCTCTTTTTAACTGGCCTTTTGGCAGCCACTTGATCATAACCATTTCAAATAATGCAGCCTAGGGGTGGGCATCATTCCGGCGCAGGCGGAATTGCGAATAGGAGTAATTGGGTGGATTTTACATTAACATATAACATAAAATTCAAAAGGGTACTTAGGCATTGCAAAAAGGCCGATTCTTTTGGTCCTTTTCTTCTAAAGAAAAGGACAGAAAACAATTTGAGTACAACATAAAAATTACTGACTTATTTTAGTCGGATTTTTATCCCCTTATTTTAGTGATTCATGCTCTTCCAATAAATCCACAACCCATCCGGCAGTCTGGAACACGAGTACGGCGCATTTTTCTTTCTGCTGTTCAGGCCCAAACTCATCGATCAATATCTGACACTGTGTCTTCCCCGCGCTCTGGACAAATCGCTCACGCAATATCGCCGCAATCGCTTTGGAAGGCCCGGCATCCACTTCAGCATCCGTACGACCGCATAAATACCCGATTGCCATCACACCGCCAGCCAGTGCACCGCACAACTCCTGCTTCGTACCGCCGACTCCACCGCCGAAAGGGGTAGCCATGCGAAATATCTCCTTATCAACACTCTCAATCTGTTCAAGCGCCGCTCGAAGTACTGCTTCCGCACAATTCAGTCCGGACATATAGTATCCACTCGCATTCTCAGAAATCTTTGCTTTCATCTAACATTCTCCTTAGTCTTTTTATTGCCTACTTGTCCGCCGGAGCTGCTCTTTAGCGAAGGTGGATCGCTTTATATTTCCATTTCTGTTTTAAACACAATCACAGCCTGCCCTCCCACCTTGACACATTGAGGCTTTCCATCCTTAACCAGCACATCCACATCCACGATTCCCAGACGCCCGATCGCCTCACCCTGCATACCGCTGAATGAAAATGTCTCCGCCCGGATCGGCACCAGACCATGCTTGACAATATAGGCGCCCAACGGTCCGTTCGCGTTTCCTGTAACCGGATCTTCAGCAATCCCGATAGCCGGGGCAAACATTCGGCCATGGGTAAGAACAGCCTCATCGTCGGAATCAAAGGTGAACACAAAGTATCCATTGCATTCGATGGATTGACTGATTTCAGCCAGACGAGTTAAATCCGGTTTTAGTGAATTCAGCACTTGCCGACTCTTCATTCCAATCAAAACCTTGGAATGACCGGTCGATACAATTTGTATCGGACAACGTATATCCCTTTCAGCGGAAAACAAACCACATGCCTTCAGAATATCCATTTCAACTTCAGAAGAGAGCGGATCGGAGAACTCAATGGCTCCCTGAGTCATGATGATTTTATAATCGTTATCCTGCTTCTTTATCTCGACCGGCAGAATGCCCACACCGATTTTCTGAACGACTGTGGAATTGGTCAATTCTTTCTCCACAGCCCGAACATAATGCGCCGCAATGGTAGCATGCCCACAGGACGGCACCTCGGTAGTCGGTGTAAAGAAACGCACCCGTACCTCATGATCAGATCCATCCGGAGACAGGATGAATGCTGTCTCGGAATTGTTCATCTCACGCGCGATCTGCTGCATCTGCTCATCCGTCAATCCATCCGCATTGGGAACTACCCCAGCAGGATTACCGAAGAATTTATCTTTTGTAAATGAATCGACTTGATAAAGACTATATTTTTTCATCGGATCCTAACTTTGATAGTATCTTTTTGTGTCTCCCACTCGTCCACCGAAGCTGCTATTTAGTGAAGGCGGATTCCCCTTTTATAATAACTCTGCAATTTGAACCGCATTCAATGCCGCGCCTTTCCTCAAGTTGTCCGCGACACACCACAACCAGTATGAATTTTCTTCTGAAGGATCTTTTCGCAACCGGCTGACGAAAACCTCATCCGTGCCCTCAGCATCGAGAGGGAAGGCAAGTTCATCCGATTGATATAGGATTCCCGCACTTGCGTTAAGCAGTTCTTCCAGTTCAGTAACTGAGGTCTGCTTTCTCGGTGTAAAATAAATCGCCTCGGAATGGCTCGTGAACACAGGCACTCGCACACACGTCGATGATATTTTAATCTCATAATCGTTGAGGATTTTGTGCGTTTCATGCACCATCTTCCACTCTTCGCTCGTATAGCCATCCTTGTCAGGCGAACCAATTTGCGGAATCACATTAAATGCGATCTGATGCGAAAATCCTTTGGGCTCGCCAGTGAGTTTTTTCTGGATGTTGTCGAAATCTTTATCCTTATTCGCGTGGATGAGTTCCTTCGTTTCCTCCCACAATCCCGACACCGCACCCTTACCCGCCCCGGATGCCGCCTGATAACTACTCACGATAAATTTGTTTAATCCAAATTCTCGGTGGATTGGAGCCAAGGCCACAATGGCCTGAATCGTATTGCAATTGGGATTCGCAATAAATCCCTTATGCCCGATAATCGCGTCGGGATTGGCTTCGGGTACGATCAGGGGCACATCCTCCTTCAGTCTAAAATCTGCCCCATTGTCAATCACCACGGCTCCGGCCTTGATGAACTTGTCCGCGTAAAGCGAAGCTGCCCCTTTTTCTCCTTCAGTGCCAGCGAATAAGGCGATTTCGATCCTGGAGTAGTCAGCACCTTCAATAGCCTCAACATCGAGTGTCTGACCATCCACCTTGATCTCCCTCGCTGAACGGGCAAACACCCGCAATACATTTATTGGAAAATTTCGTTGGCGCAAGACACGCAGCATCTCAATGCCTACTGCGCCCACACCTACCACTGCCACATTGACTTTATCATTCTTCATTTCAATAGCACCTCTTTAAATTTAATTGGATTAAGATGCCCGAACTAACCGTTTCCTCAACGCAATCACATTGCCAGCCAGAATCAGAACCATTCCCACAAACGCAATCCCGGACCACTGATATCCCTCAAACACAGTGGACATGCCCATCGCGATAATAGGAGTGACCAGCGTAATATAGGCCGTCTTTCCCGCACCGATCTGTCCGATTAAATGCAGATAGAAAAGAAATCCGAAAAACGTGGAATACAGGATCGCCCCTATATATTAAAATGACGTATCCAGGGTAAAAGATTTCCCGCTAATCAACGCAATCACGAGAAGGAATAACACACCGTAGAGCATACTGAATGCCGTCGTCTGGATCACCGGCAATCCCTGTTTCTGAATCCGTGCGGACACCAATATTGCCAATCGAGAATATGTAGGTGCCAAGCAATCCGAATCCGATCATCAACAATGTATTTCCGGACATCTCAATGCGTCCGAATTCAGGTTGAAACAGCATCACAATACCCGCGAGTCCGATAAATGCGCCCAGTAGTACGATCGGTTGAATTTTCATATTCAGAAAAATAAGTGCATTGACCAGATTCATAAACACCAGCAGAGAAAAGATTACCGCTGCCAATCCGCTTGTCAAGATCTGTTGGGCCTGATAGAAAAACCAGTAATTCACTGCAAAGGTGCAGACTCCCTGAAAGAAGAGACCAAGATGTACCTTTCGGGAATATTTCATTGGTCGGCGCGTCGCAAAGCAAAACGCGAAAATCACAATGGACCCGAACAGGAATCGATAGATGATCGTGATCATCGGATCCACCACACCAAGCTGCATCTTCACGGCCAGCCAGGTTGATCCCCAGATCAGGATCACACTGATATAAAGCAGAATATTCTTCATTGTAAAACTTCCGACATAAAACCTCTTTCTTATACGAAAAATAAGGCCGTATAATCCATTTTAATTGTTATGCAATCTTAATATCCTCTTATCACCCAGATGCTGCGGACACACCTTCCGGCATGTGTTGCATTGGATGATATGAAATCCACGCGCCGTAGTCGTTTGTGAGTGATTGCGGCACTTCTTTTGGTTCGCCGTCTTTCCATCCAGTGCACCGGAGGGACATGCTTCAAGACAGAGCGTACAATCAGAGGGACACGCTGGTTCTGTCGTGATTGGATCCTGCTGAATCAGGATATTTACCAATACGGCTCTCAGGCGGATCATGTTGCCCCAATCCTTGTTTTTCAGGAGTGTGTTCCGGCCGAGCGTACCAAGTCCGGCCAGCATGCCTGCATGTCGAAGTGAGAGAATGCCCCGTCCTTCACGTTTCTCCGCATCCCAGAAAAGATAGGGATCATCAACCGGCACAGGCATGACACGGATGCCAAGCGTTTCCAATTCGAGTGAGAACCGGTAAAGAAGCTCATCATGCATTTGAGTGATTACATCATTGAAATGGGAATAAGGCACAATCGACGCGGCCTGAAGCGTTGAAGCAATCGCCCCTTTAGCCAAAACGATTATAGATTGACACTCCGGGAATATGTCGGTTGGATGAAATCCCGCTGGTGCGTGATCAAAACGATGATTGGATGCAATTCCACAAAGATCGGCACCACACTGCTGCGCCAGCGACTTGATTGAAGTCGAGTCGACCATTTGAACATTTCCCTCCCAGAAAACTCATTATTGGTATTCAATATATTAATTAGTATATACTAAGTCAAGTGCTATTTACCGCTTGTTGGACTTAATATTAATTAAACACCATTTTTAACTTGGTTGTGATAGATCTATTTATGTATATTTAGATGAATTATGATTTCGGATAAGGAGCAAATTGTGCCTGAATCTCCTGTAATGTTTGATCCGCTCACCCTGGGCAAGCGTGCCCAACGGATACGCATTGAGAAAGGATTCCGTATCGAAGCCCTTGCAAAGACAGCCAATGTGAACAAAAATACGGTCGTCCGTTTTGAGAAAGGCATCCCCACCCGCATGGATACCATCTATAAAATCTGCGGTGTGCTCGAAGTCTCCCCATTGCAACTCATGGAAGGCAAGCTTGTCAAGGGGCGGGATTATGATGTGCAAAAGCATCAAGTGGATAAATCGGGTGGACGAACAATTCGCCAGATCCCAAGGAAAGAACGGATTCAAACCGATACCACCCATGGCATGATTGTCGGCGATTTGAACTATCGCCTCCCGGATGGACAGCTGGGCGCCCAGGTGCTCGAAGTGGCAAGCTGCGACCGAAACAAAAGAAAAACACATCCCGGCGAGGAGCTGCTCTTCTGTCTGACCGGTAAAATCGGAATAGAGATCAGCGATGTAACCACCATCCTGAATAAGGGAGACGCCATCTTTTTTTGGGGATCTGAATCCCACTGCTATTTCAACGCGGATGATCAAAAAGAGGTCTCAGTGGCATTGAGTATTGTATGCGGCGGCAAGGAAACCGGGCATTAAAAGAATTGAATAATACGGCTCTATGTTGTCTTGAGCAGGTAGCATTAGTCAACAAATATGAATTCGCCACGGATTATCACGGATGCACACCGATTTAAAAAGAATAGACGCTTACACTCAATTTTTCCTTTTTCCGAAATTGATGAACTATTCGACTATCAGTCAAGCCGCTTTCAATACGATTTACATTTGGAGCCCATTTTTCAAATTGAGCCTTATCAACACTTCCAGTTCAATAATATAGCCTTGAAAAACGGATCAGATCATAGTGGCTATTTATCTGATCATTTCATTCTATCCGTGTTTCATCCGTTTTCATCTGTGGCACATTTTATCAAACTACCCACTCGATTCAACATAGCACCAATAATACTATACAATGAAATGCTGAATTTTAGTGAATGAAAATGGATTTCAGGTTTTCTGGTTTGGTCATTGGATCTTGGACTTTGTGATTTTATCATTCAATTGGAAAAGCATATAATTGTTCATTACTTCCCGTTCGATTCAATACAAAACTGAAAAAGGTGTGCAAAAACTTGCACACCTTTTTTCATGTCTGTGGACTGAACACAAGAGAACATAAACCTGTCGGGAGTCCTCCAGTCCAGTACCGTATAAACAACGTAGAGAGAGGTTTAATCAAGCATAAAAAGACTGATACTGCCGCCGAGCCAGAATGCTGTTGATCTTTGAGAGCAGATCTTCTGTATCAAAAGGCTTGGCGATAAAATCAGCGGCGCCCTTTGATCTGACCTCGTCTTCGACCTCTTTGCCGGGATAAGCCGTGATGAAAATCACGGGGATATTTCCGGTACGTGAATACATCTGCAGGCTCTCATAAGCTTTGATCCCGCCCACCTTGGGCATCCGGATATCCATTAGAATCAGAT
>JABMRT010000197.1 GCA_013202295.1 Candidatus Zhuqueibacterota bacterium | reverse complement strand
TTGTCCTCCTGCTCATTTGGGCAGAACTTGCAGTCGGCATCTTCGGGACACCGCTCAGCGGACAGTAGATATTAAATTGAAAAAACCAATAATTAAAGAAAAATAAAAATGGTATTTAGTAGTGCAATATTTGTTTTTTTATTCTTACCTGTTGTATTAATTATATACTACATATTTCCTCATAAATTTAAAAATATCATTATACTATTTGCCAGTTTAATTTTTTATTCATGGGGAGAAAAGTTAATTGTTTTAGTAATGATTTCATCAACAATTATAGATTATTCATGTGGGATTTTAATATCAAATGGAAAAAGAAGATTAGGATTAATTCTTTCAATAGCAGCAAATCTTTCATTTTTAGGTTTTTTTAAATACTTCAATTTTACATTTGAGAATTTACATGCTCTTATACAATTTATTGGATTGGACAACAGTCTTTTTTACAATATTCCAAAGATAGCGTTACCCATTGGAATTAGCTTTTATACTTTTCAATCAATGTCATATACAATTGATGTTTATAATGGAAATGTAAGTGCAAATAAAAATTTCATAGAATTTGCAACATTCGTCACAATGTTCCCTCAATTAGTTGCTGGTCCCATTGTTCGATATATTGATATTCACAAGCAGCTAAAACATAAAAATTTAAGCATTCAACATTTTTCACAGGGAATAGAACGTTTTATAATTGGATTGATTAAAAAGATGTTGATTGCCAATACTTGTGCTTATATAGCTGATGATGTATTTACAGCATCAATAGGTGAGATATCTTCGATGTGGGCATGGATTGGAATAATTGCCTATTCTTTTCAAATATATTTTGATTTTTCAGGTTATTCGGATATGGCTATAGGATTAGGCAAAATGTTTGGTTTTGATTTTCTTGAGAATTTTAATTATCCCTATATTTCAAAAAGTATACGTGAATTTTGGAGACGATGGCATATCTCACTTTCTTTGTGGTTCCGGGATTACCTATATATCCCGTTAGGAGGCAGCAGGGTTAAACAATCAAGAGTTTACACGAATTTAATCATTGTTTTTTTTATTACCGGATTGTGGCATGGAGCAAGTTGGAATTTTGTTGTTTGGGGATTATTTCACGGTCTGTTTATCGTTTTAGAACGAATTGGTTTTGATAAAATATTAAAGCGATTATGGATACCGCTTCAACATATTTACACACTGCTAATTGTTGTCGTCGCATGGGGTTTTTTCAGAGCAGACAGTTTAGCTCATAGTTTATCTTACATTAAAAAATTGTTTTCTTTTTCAAATGGAAATTTACCTATTAATAGCTACTTGGTTTTCTTTCATTCTAATGCAGAATCTTTTATAATTGGAACAATCGCTATTATTTTTTCAATCCCTGTCTATCGTAAAACAGAGGAATTACTTTCAAAGAAAGTAAAGGTAGGGACCGTTACTTCCAATATGGTTAAAATTATTAGGCTATTACTTATTCTGTCACTTTTCATCATAACCTTATCATATATTGCTGCAAATACCTACAATCCATTTATTTATTATAGGTTTTAGGGATGATAAAAGCACAAAATATATACCACAAGATATTGATCTTAGCATTTGTAATTATTATTACAGCACCTCTTTTTATGACATTCCTGAGCAAATCCGACATAGATAATGTTGTGAACAGGAAAATGGAAAAAATGCCTTCTTTTAATCTGGAACAATCATTCAAAGGTCAAAACTTAAAAGGGAAATTGTTGGGTTTAGCTAAAGAAAGTGATGCTTTTATAAATGAGTTTGATGCATATTTTGCAGATAACTTCGGGTTCAGATTTTATTACTTCAATGTTTTAAAAACAATAAAGACAAAATTATTTAATACATCATTTTTACCTAGCAAAGTAGTGTATGGTCTAGATAATTGGTTGTTTTTAGGAGATAGTTATTCCAATGTGATCAAAGAATCTAAAGGTATCACAAATTTTTCAAATAAAGATCTAAATCTGCTTTTCGAAAAACTGCAGACACGTAAAAAATGGTTGAAGGAAAAAGAGATAGATTATTATTTGGCAATTGCACCAAATAAACATACCGTATATGGTCAATATCTTCCGATTAAAAAATCAAACAAAATGACAAAAATCGAACAATTAAAATCATTAAAATTTGATTTTAAAATAGTTGATTTAAAATCTCATTTCGCTGAATATTTTAATAATAGATTATATCATAAAACAAACACGCATTGGAATGATTTTGGAGCCTTTCTTGGATATAAATCCTTAATTCAAGTTATCAATGATGAGTTCCCGGAAGCCCCAATATTAAGTTTATCAAATTTCACTATCGATACTGTAATTAGCTATAGAGAAGACTTGTCAAAGATGATTCTTAAAGAAATGAGAGAAGAAAAAATTATTTTAAATCCAAAGTATCATGAGCAGGCAAAATTAATTGAAAATCGACTTCAGAATTTTAATTATTCAAATAATCCTACTTTTGAACTCAGATTTATGTCTAAAGTAAACGATATTAAAGTCTTGATTTTTAGAGATTCTTTTGGTTTTGCGATGGTAAAATATATAAAAGAAAGTTTCGGTGAGTGTGTCTTCATTTCGAAAAAATACGACAATTCGATTGTTGAAATAGAAAATCCAGATATTGTAATAGAAGAAATAGTTGAAAGAGATATAGACAATTTGTTAGAATAAGATTCACACTGAGATCATTTGGTCACCAAAAGGAATTTCAACTGGAATATATTTCAATGAAGTTATTTATAACTATCAAATTTATAAAAATTCTTTGTTGTTTCTTAAAAAAGGCAGGATTAAGAAAGTCATGCACTGGGTTTGAAAAAAGCTGCGGTTTTTAAGACATCATATTTGTTGAAATTACCTCATTGAGCTCATTTGAGCAGAATTTTTTCAACCATCAAGGATAATTAAATTACCTCCAACACTCCTCTCTTCACCCACCCTACCTTCCGATCAGGCAAAATAATCTCAACCCACTCATCACGTTCACGATCAAGCCGCACCTTGGTTCCCTCATGAAGCACAAATACCTCGGTTCCGCCCTGAGTCAGAGGCGCGCTCATTACATCCACTTTTTCAGAAAGAATAATTGCCTCGACCCGGTTTTTGGAGTCTTGGACACGGGCCAAATAGGACAGTCCCAGAATCAGCAGGACAATGCCGCTCAGAATTGCCAATCGCCCAAACACAAACCGAACCGAACCGCTTCGAGTGAGCATTCTAATGATGATAAAGAGAACGGTCATGACATAGAGTCCCGCCAATGTGACCAGAAACATCGGAATGGAGAAGAGATAGAGAAAGCCCCGCCAGATGCGAATCAGAATAAAATCATTGTGCACTTCGATCTGATCCACAATCACCTGATTGGCCAGACCCAGATTGAACCGGACATCCTCATTCCCGGGCATCAACCGCATGGCCCGCTCATAATGCACAATGGCTAACCCGATTTCGCCCAGCTTGTAATAACAGTTTCCCATATTATAATAAACTGGTCCCGCTTCAACATCGGAGTTTAAAATCTGTTGAAAAGAGGCCAATGCCTCCTCGATTTGTCCGGCCTGATAAAGTTGCGTACCCTGCTCGAATAGCAGGTCTGACTCTTCGGAAAAACCAGAGATCAAAGGTAACAACATTAGAAATATAAGGAGTCGCAATTTCATTTGATTTGCCTATCCAGATCCGTAATCGTTTTTTCCGCACGCTTCATAAACGCTTTCATCTCTGCCTCATCCGCGCCGGTCGGAGAAAATCGCATTCGGTCACAAACGCCCAGACAGTCGAAATAATCCTCGATCCCTTCATCGCATACACCTTTCTCCTGCAGCCGTTTTCTCACATCCTCACTCATCATGCCCGCCTCCGGGATGTTCAGCTTGTTCCCCGCAAATGAGGAAAGCGCGCGCGATACCTCGGAATAATAGGCCTCAACGCCATCCGGATTGAGAAGCGACCGCGCCTTGGCCAAATGCTTCTTCGCAGCCCGTCCCGCCACGCGTCCACGCGCGTACGCCTCATCGCCGTGCAGCCGTTGCAGATGCTTCTGATACGCTGAGGCGAGTCCGAGCGCGCCCAACGGCAGAAGGAGGACGAGCCAGATCACTCCCCCATGAACCGGGGAGGCATTCTGATTGCGAAATTTGGGTAAGGCGGTTATGATAAACCGGATATCCTTACCGAGATACTCCACCGCGGTACGTGATCGGCCCTCGGGCACAATCGCAAAAGTCTGATCGCCCTGCGACACATCCACCGTGAGTTCGCGCGTCTGAAGTGTTTTATAGGATTTGGATTTGGGATCGAAATAAGAAAAGCGGATAGACCGAATCTTTTGCATACCTGGATTGCGCGGAATCAGCACATATTCATAAGTTCGGGATCCAGAAATGACCGCGCTCTTACGATTCACTGTCTCGCTAATCTTGGGAGGATAGGCTTCAAAATCCGCAGGGATCTGTATGTCGGGTTCGGGCAGCGTGCGAATGTTTCCGGTGCCGGATAATATCACTTTGAAAGTCACAGCGTCATTGGTCTGGGCCGTTTTTTTATCCACCGAAGCAGAAATTTTAAATGATCCGGTTGCACCTGAGAAATCTGCGGGTTTGCTCTCTTCAGGGAATGGCTTCACATTAATCTTCACCGGATTGCTCAGCAGCGTTTTGCGCTCTGTGCGTCCGAAGAAAAAGGAATCATTAAAAAAGCCGTCAAACGGATCGCGCGATCGTTTTTGCTGGACACGCACATCACAGTCAAATCCGAGCGGTTCAATCGACTTCTCTCCCGGACTGGTTGGGAAAAGCGCCATTTTCTTAAAAGTCGCCACCGTGTACCGCTGACCGTCAATCACCTCATTCGTTGTCACAAGCTGTTGCGGAAGATCAAACTCTTCACTCCAGAATCCGGCTGTGCCCGGCAGTTTGGATATACCCGCCGGCGTGACACTCACCTTCGTATAAATCTTGTAAGTCAGGATAACCGGTTCATTGGGATAGACCGACCGCTTATCCACCTCGGCCCGGATGTATAAATCCTCAGTCGATTGATTGGATTGACTTTTCCGGTTTTGAGAGGATTGCACTGATGTTTGTGATTGTGTCGCAGTTTTCTGAATTGTGATTTGGATGGGATCGGTTTTATAAGTCTTGTTCTCATGCGTAATGGATACCGGCCCAATTGTAAAATCACCAGCTTCTGAAGCCATAAAATGATACGTAATTGTTTTGGAAACCGACATCTTGCCATTGATGAATTGGATATTCTGTGATGACCCACTGCCGAGGAATGAAGCAAATGTATCCGTATTCGGTAATTTGGGATTGGCAATCGACTGCGCATCCTTGCCCGTCAGTTCCACGGAAAGCGTGAATTGTTGATTCTGCGCCATCATTGTCTTGTCCGCAAACGCCTTGATCTCAATATCAGCCGCCCACAAACTCGCTGTCATAGAGAGTAGTATTAGGAAAATTATGTGTGGAGTTTTTCTCATCTTTTATGAATTTACTGCTTCAATGTTGAATTATGAATGTTGATTGATGAATCTTAAATGCTCGATGTAAAATGTTTATCCGCCGTAGTGGTTCTTTAGCGAAGGCGAATTACCAATCTTTCCCCACTCTTCCCCCGCCCACAGCCTGCGCCTTTTTCTTTTGCAAATCTTCCTGATCTTCCTTGAGCGCGTTCAGGAGTTGCTCCGCTTCTTCTTCGGACATCTCGGTTTCCCGCTCTTCCTGAGGTTGAGCTTGTTGTTCCTGCTGATTTTGTTTTTCTTCCTGCTCTTGCTGATTTTGCTCTTGTTGTTGTTGCTGTTGCTGTTGTTGTTCTTGCTGCTGCTTTTCCTGCTCGTCCTGATTCTGTTGATCTTGATTTTGCTGTTGCTGCTGATCCTGTTGCTGCTGTTGTTGTTGATCCTGCGGCTGATTCTCCTGAGGTTCGGAATTCTCTTTTGTCTTGTTCCGGACAAACTCCAGATTGTACCGGGCATCCTCATCTTCGGGATCGAGCTTCAGCGCCTGCTCATACGCTTGAATCGCCTCCTCCATTTTCTGGAAACGATAGAGCGTATTGCCCATATTATAATAACTTCGGGCCTGAAGCAAGGGATCGTCGGAATCCATGGCCTTGTTATAGGACTCCATTGCCTTTTCGAAGTCGGATTTCTGATACTGCGCCGCGCCCATGTTGTACTGAATAATCGGTGACGCCGGATCTTCAATCAATGCATCCTGATAGGCGTTGGCCGCCGCGTCATACTTCTTTTCGGCGTACGCCGCATTGCCCTCAAGCACCTGCTTCCGTCCCGCTTGAGCCAGCACTAAATGCGGGATCATCAATGCTATCAAATATATGTATTTTATCTTCTTCATACCGCTCATATTTTTAGGGTGGAGGTGTTGGGATCACTTGTCCGCCGTAGCTGTTCTTTAGCGAAGGCGGATTCCCCCTGAACCATTCCCCATTTTAATTCATAATTCACAATTCATCATTCGACTATGTTTCAAACCGTCCCTTCCAATCCTTCTTAATCCGTCGCCGGTCGGACAACAGACTTTCCAAGATCAGTAGGAAGATAGCAACTCCCAACAGATACTGGAACCGATCCTCAAACTGCGCGAACTGCTGAGAAGCCAAATTCTTCTTTTCCATTTGGGAAATGTCTTCGTAAATTTTATCCAACTCGGTTTCACCCGGTGACGCACGATAATACTTGCCTCCGGATTCTAGCGCGATCTTCTCCAGGGTCAGTTCATCCAGCTTGGTCATTACAACCTCACCGTTCCGGTCCTTTTTAAATCCGGTCTGCACGCCACGTTGATCGTAAAGCGGAATGGGCACGCCCTGTACCGATCCGATCCCGACTGTATAAATAATAATGCCCTGTTTCGCAGCTTCCTTGGTCAGTTCCACCGGATCCTTGACATGATCTTCACCATCCGTGATGAGGATGAGCACCTTGTGTTTGCGCTCCTTTTCGACAAAACTGTCAATGGCTTTCTGAATCGCTTCGCTGATCGCCGTACCGGGTACGGGGATGAGATCCGTACTCACGAAATCGAGGAACATCTTGGCCGCCCCGTAATCGAGGGTCAGAGGGCACTGCACAAATGCCTTGCCGGAAAAGGCAATGATACCCACACGGTCGCCTTCAAACCGGTCAATCAGGGAGGCAATCTCATGTTTGGCTTTCTCAATCCGGTTGGGTTTAATGTCTTCGGCCTGCATGGAGAGCGATACGTCCAAAGCAATGAGGATGTCCTGCCCCTCCCGCTTCATGGTGCGCAGCTTGGTACCGAGCTGCGGCCGGGCCAGTGCAAGAACAAGGAAAAGGACGGCCATCACAATCAGGGCTGCCTTCCAGATCTGACGTTTCCGGCTCACGGTTTGGGATAATTTTTCAACAAGCCCCAAATTGCCGAATAGCGCGAGAGCCTTGCGTTTCATGCGGAATCCCCACATGAAAAACACAATCAGCACCGGTACGAGCCATAACAGCCAGAGATATTGTTCAAACGCGAATCGAAACAAGCTTTCTTTCCTTTTTATTTGTCATCCTGCCTGCCCCGAGTTCTTTTCGGGAAGTCCTGATTTATCAGGGCAAAGGATCTCATAGCCTTCCTGTCTTATGGAATCTTCCTGAACCGTGTATTCGCCAGCACCATCTCAAGCATCAACAAAGCCAGCGCGATGGCCACAAAGGTCCAGAACAATTCCGTGTATCTTGTATACTCTTTCACCTGGATTTCAGTTTTCTCGAGACTGTCAATTTCCTTGTAAATCGCTTCGAGACGTCCCCGGTCCGTGGCGCGAAAATAAGTCCCACCTGTCATCTCAGCGATTTTGCGGAGGGAGGTTTCATCAATATCGACTTGCATGGGCACATACCGCTTGCCGAAAAAAGGATCATCCACCGGGTACATGGCCGCGCCGTGCGATCCAGCGCCGATCGTATAGATCTTGATGCCGAACGCCTGCGCCGCCTGCGCCGCAGTGATCGGATCAATCTCACCAGTATTGTTCCGCCCGTCCGTGAGAATGATAATGACCTTGGATTTCGCGTTGCTCGTGCGCAACCGGTTCACCGCTGTGGCGAGCCCCATGCCAATGGCCGTGCCGTCCTCGATCATACCCACATTCAACTCTTCGAGAAATCGGATGAGAATCCCGTAATCAATGGTCAGCGGACATTGCGTGTACGCCTCGCCCGCGAAAACCGTCATGCCGATCCGATCATTTGCCCGGCCCTTCACAAACTCTGCCGCCACCGCTTTGGAGGCTTCAGCCCGGTTCGGCTTGAGATCCTCGGCCAGCATCGAACTCGACATATCCATGGCCAGCACAATGTCAATTCCCTCAGTAATCACCTCTTCGCCCTTGATCCCGGATTGCGGCCGCGCGAAAGCCAGGATAAGCACCATCAATGCTAATATTCTCAGCACGAACAGAAGATGCCGCGCGTGAATGCGCATTCGTTTTTGCAGATCGCGCACAAACCCGAGATGGGAAAACCGTAGTGTAGCCCCGCCTTTTCGTTGTCGCCGGATGTAGACCCAAACGAGAATCGGGATCAGCGTGAAGAGCAGTAAAAACCAGGGATCTGCGAATCGCATCATCATCTATTTGGATTCCTCTTCAGTCTCAATTGGCACAGCTTCAACTACAGGTTCGGAGACTTCAGTTTCAGTGATTTCGGATGACAACTCCGATTCAATAATTACAATCTTGGTCCGGTTCACAATGTCGAATGCCTGCTGGAGAGTTATCACATGCTGCCTTTCAACCGGGATGAACTTGGCGAACTTGACCAGATCGCACGGTTCCAGGAATTGCCGGACAGCATTCTGGATTTCGGTTTCAACATCCACATTCTTCAATCCGTCTAACACTTCGAAAGTGGTCATTTCCAACGCCATTACATAGTATCGGCCTTCCAGATAACGGCGTATGATTTCAGAAACTTCGGAATAAAACCATTTGATTTTTACGGGATCATCCAGCCCGGCCGGATCAAGCTTGCCCAATGCCTCAAGCGCCACTTCATGCGGCGGCCGAGGCGGTGCTTCCCGGAATGGCAGCAGGCTCATGCCTGCTTTGCGCCGCCGATATCCAATATATCCCAGAACGATGGAGAGAAGGACGAACAATCCCAATCCGATCCATCGAATCAAAATCCACCAATTCCGCGGAATCTCCGCCGGCGATTTAATGTCCCGGATGTCCCCCTCTTCGCTCGGTTTCACGCTCTCGACCACAATGTGAATCGGCTCAGTCATTAATATTTGGGATATCGTATCTCCGGGTAGTGTATATAGAACAGCAGTGGGTGGAATATCGAATTCACCTGTAAAGAATGTAGAAATCGTATATGCAGATTCCGTGATGATCATTCCGTTTTCCTTGCGAGGCTCATGCGCCTCATAGGCTCGGATGTCAAATCCACCCAGATTAGCACCCTCACCCGGCAGCTGAATCTGCACATCGGGAGCATGCGTCACTATGATTTGATACTGGATCAAATCACCGATCCGAATCGTGGCCTTGTCCACACTTGACGCGATGGAAATCGGCGCATCCTCCTGCGCAAATACCCATCCAGCCAAAAGGAGAATCATCGATGGAATAAAAAATGTATATTTATTTAATCTCATAGCCTGTTCTTGGGTGAGGCTGGGTGGACCACTTACCCCTCGCCTCTCTTGTCCGCCGTAGCTGTTCTTTAGCGAAGGCGGATAGCCCATCGCCTTTACGCTATTCCACCAAATCCGAATAAATCTGAACCTTCTCTGCCTGCATAATCTGCTGAAGCAGATCCTCGTAGGCCCGCTGCTGCTTTTCCATGGCCAAATCTTCGGCCACCTGCTGCTGCACTTCCTGGAATGACTTCTGCCGCTTGACGGTACCGTCTTCATTCTTCTCGGCGTATTTATCAGTGTTCGCTTTGTAATAATCCTGAACATGATCAGGTGTGATGTTCACACGCCCGGCTATTTCGTGCTGTAAATATTTCTGGACCATCAGACTTTTCTTGGCCTGAAAAGCGCCTTCAATCACTTCATTGTCTGAATCCAGACCCTGCCGTTTGGCCGCGTCAAAAAAGAGGTCAGTGGCCACCATTTGCTGGAGCAGTTGAATCTTCGCCTCACGGGATTTGAATTGATCCTTCATATAATCAGGCATCTGACCCAGCTGAAAGTTCAGATCCCCAGATGTAAATTCACGCTCCCCGATCCTCGCGATCACCGTGCCCGGCCGAGATTCCCGCACCTGCTCGGGATCAAGACTCGTGGCCTCATCCAGCGCCTGCTTGGCATCCGCGGAGCGATCAAGTCGCTCGAGACATGCGACAATTTTCTTATCCACTTCGCGGGAGAGATTGGATTCAGGATACACATGCTTGACCTTCAGGTAAAGTGCCATTGCGTTTGGATAATCGTGCAGTCGATCAAACTGGGTATTCGCCATAATAAAGAGGATGTTCGCCTGCTGCGCCGCATCTACATCATACAGATCGAGATAGCGCTGATACTCCGTGATGGATTGCGCGTACAGCTCGCGATTATACAATGCGTTCGCATACTCCCGCACCTTGTCTCCATCCACGGAGGACTTTTGAGATGAATTCGAGCATCCCATAATCAGCATAATTAAAATTAAAAATAGTCCCTTATACCTCATGCCAACAATCCTCTTTAGATTATTATTAGCGGAATCTCTTTGCTCTTGTCCGGAAAAACTTCATCAACGGCTCGAAATAAGATTGATCCGTCCGGATCGAAATTGAATCCACATTCATGGATTTAAACAGCTTGTCACGCACATTGAGCGCGTCGCTGTTGTTCTGTGAGAACAGCTGACGCAATGCCGAATCACTCGTGTCGAGTAATAACTGCTCACCCGTTTCCGCGTCTTCAAGTTCGATGAATCCCACATTGGGCAGATCTAGCTCACGGGGATCGAGGATGTTAATCGCCACCAAATCATGTTTACGGCTGACGATGCGCATCGGCTTTTCGAAATCCTGACCGATAAAATCGGAAACGAGAAAGACCACGCTTCGCCGCCGGATTACATGGTTCAGATATTCGAGAGCACCGCCGATATCCGTCTGCACATCTTCGGGCTTGAAATAAAGCAGTTCGCGCAGTACGCGAAGTACATGGCTCTTGCCTTTTCGGGGAGGAACAAACTTTTCAACCTTATCCGTAAAAATGATCAGGCCGACCTTGTCATTGTTCTTGATCGCAGAGAAAGCCAGAAGCGCGCAGATCTCAACCGCGATCTCGCCCTTCATCCGGTCTGCCGTGCCGAATTCACCGGATCTACTCGCGTCCACAAGCAACATCACGGTCAACTCACGCTCTTCTTCAAATACCTTGACGAATGGTGATCCGGCCCTAGCAGTCACGTTCCAATCGATCGTGCGAATGTCATCCCCGACCTGATACTCACGCACCTCACTGAACTCCATGCCCCGGCCCTTGAACACCGAATGGTATTCACCCGAGAACACATCGTTCACGATACCGCGCGTCGTGATCTCAAGACGCTTGACTTTTTTTAATATTTCCTTAGGGATCATCTAATATTCTTACGTCACTCTAATCCGTTTCAAGGTTCACAGTAAGGGGGTTAGAGGTAATTGGATCCTTACCGCTAACCGCTCATCTCTTACCAGTTTATTTTCGCCCATAGCCTATTGCCAATAGCTTTATTCATTAACATACTGTGTACCGTATACCGTGTACTGTTTACCGTTTTTAAGGAACTTCAATCTTGTTCAACACTTTGCGAACCACATCTTCAGAGGTGACTTCCTCAGCCTCTGCTTCATACGTCACAATCACACGATGGCGAAGTACATCCATGCCGATGGCACGCACGTCTTCGGGTGTGACATAGCCGCGTTTCTGCAGGAAGGCATGTGCCTTGGCCGCTTTCGCCAGATTGATGGATGCACGCGGCGATGCGCCGAATGCGATCAGGTCAGCCTGATCATCCATGCCATATTCTTTGGGATTTCGTGTTGCAAACACAATGTCCACGATGTACTGCTGAATTTTCGGATCAATATAAATCTCTTCTACCACGTTTCTGGCCTTTATAATATCCGCCGGTTTCACCACCGGTTTCGCAGTGGGCTCAGGGCCGTGGGTCATGCGCTGCATGATTTCAAGTTCTTCTTCTGGCGTGGGATACCCGATGGACAGCTTCAACATGAACCGATCTACCTGTGCTTCGGGCAGAGGATATGTGCCTTCCTGTTCAATGGGATTCTGGGTTGCGAGCACGAGGAAAGGATCATCCAGCTTGAAGGTGTTCTCACCAATCGTTACGGTTCGCTCCTGCATGGCTTCGAGTAAAGCGGACTGTACTTTCGCTGGGGACCGGTTGATCTCATCCGCGAGAATGATATTCGCAAAAATCGGCCCTTTCTTGGTCTGGAATTCGCCTTTTTTCTGATCGTAAATCAGGGTTCCGATCAGGTCTGCGGGAAGCAGATCCGGTGTAAACTGAATGCGGTGAAAATTCGTTTGAATCGCTGCGGACAGTGTCCGGACCGTGAGTGTCTTGGCCAGACCGGGCACACCTTCTAAAAGGACATGTCCGTTGGCCAAAAGGCCGATGAGCAACCGCTCCACCATATACTTCTGCCCGACAATGACCTGACCGATCTCTTCGGTAAGTTTGTCGACAAACACACTCTCTTTTTGAATCTTTTTGTTAATGGCTTCAATATCTTTATTCATGGATCCTCCAGATGATTTCAGATTCTGATCTCCCTCTGAGATCATTAATCATCAATCTTCAATCATAAATCATTTATTATCTGACTTTTCGCCCGCTGTAATTATTTCTTTCAGATTATTTTCAAGGACTGTTTCCACCGTTCCATACGCTTCATCCAGTTCTGCGGGTGTGGCCTCTTTCCCGGAGAAGCGGATCACATCGGCTTTAGACAGCATCATCTCACACTTTTCAACCAAATGGGACTCAATGCCGCTCTCTTTAAGTTTCTGGATCAAATCGGATGTCGTCGCTTCCAGAGCTGGGATATCATACTTTACAGAAATATATTTACGGAATAGCTTTGTAACCATAGCGAGTGAATCGTTCCGATTGGGCGATGATAAATCTACGCCGGATTTAAGTTCTTTCAGGATATTCTCTTCCAGTAGGGAATGATCTTCAATGGATGCCGCTGCCTTCCTTGTAATGCTTCGTTTTCGGAGAACGAGAGATACTGCGATTACAGCTGCAAGGACTATCGCGAAAAGGATCGGAAGCCAGGGAATCTGCACTTCTCCAGGTTCTGGTACCGGCTCGATTACTTCCACCCCAATCCTTTGAGTCATCAAATGATGCGATTCGCCTGTGGCTTTGTCTTTGTAAGATATTGCTGCGGATTCGATATACCCCATACCCAATGTTCTGGGAGTCAGTGTATATGTGATCTCTTTAATGGAAGTTTGCCCTGTTGCATCCGCAAGACGGCGGTTAGACGCAGACGAGCCGACAATGTCAAAATTGGAAAGAGCAGGCTCCTCAAAATTCTCGATCTCAACCAGACTGAGTGCGTCCTGCCATTTGATCTGGACCGTCCAGTGAGTCGTTCTATTCAGCGGCACCTCTCTGGGTTCGACGAAGGAGGAGAGACTGACCCGCGTTTCATTCGAATTCTGCGCAGCTAGCGTGAAGATAATTGTAAAATTCAGAAATAAAATTAAAATGTTTTGAATAGCTATAAAGTGCTTTTGCATAATTTTTACGATTCCATTAAATTCACTTAGTTTCTTACTCAAAACTAGTGTGAAAAGTTCCACAATAATGAATTTATTTGATCAAATCCAAACAAATAATTGAACATGAAAAAAACCGAAGCTGTTCTTGAGTCCTGCAAGAAGACAACCTCGGTTTTAAAACCGCCGGATACATTCGTATCCGAAAGAATATGTTTATTCTGCTTCGAGATTCATCAGTTCGGGAATCTCATTGATATCCCTGCCCAGATACTTCAATTCAAATTCAACTGAAGGTACCAGTTCATGCTCGGGATAATTGGATTGAAATTTATGATATGCCAACCGTGCTTCAGCTGTATCAGCAATGCTGTTGGCATAGACAAATCCGATCATAAATTGAGAATGGGCTGCGTTAGGACTCTCGGGATATTTATCGATCACATCATTAAAGATGATGATGGCCTGCTCATAATCCTTGATACCGTTGGCATATACCTTGCCCACATAATGCAGAGCTTCAGCAGCCAACGGACTATCTGGATAATCTTGAACCAGTTTCTCGTAATAACCAATGGCCTCATCGAAATTCTCGCGCTCTTCCATCTCTTTGCCAAGCGCCATCAACTTTTCATCCGTCATCTTACCACATCCTGCGAGCATGCCAAGTGCGAGAGCAAGCATTAAAAGAATGGCCAAGATTCGTTTCATCCTCATTTCCTCCTTATTAAATCAAGTTTAAAATTTTAAGAAGATTTTACATGAAAATCAAGTGAATTTTATATGCTGATCGGTTTAATATAGTTCCCATTCTGCTTTAGCTATATGGATCACCATCAAGAAAGGCAGAACAGAATATCTCTGCCCGCCTAAATCCTTTTATATAAGTATTTGGATCATTTTATTTCCGGTTCCCCGGATTCCTGCTCCTCTTCCTTCTCACCCGCATCTTTCTTCACAATGACTTCTGCTGCCCTTTTCTGATCATGGCTGAGCAGATCATTCGTCGCCCCGAAGAATACATTCGTGGAACCACCGCTTCCACCTTTCAAAAAATCACCCATTGCCACTTTCATGAAAAGGAGAGTTAGAACAATGGCAAGGACAGTTATTATTATCGGAGCAAGCATAATTCACATCCAATATTATTAATATGTGTAGTCCACCTCAAAGGTGGACTACACATTATTTTATTTACTTCTCATCATCCACAACTTCATAATCAGCGTCTTTCACATCGCCGCCATCAGCTTGTGCACCAGCTTCTGCGTCGGGTTGCGCACCTTCAGCTCCCGGAGGCGGACTCGCCTGCTGATACATCTGCTGGGAGGCTGCCTGCCAAACCTCATTCAACGCGTCCACGGAGGACTTGAGTTCATCCAGGTTAGAACCCTTCTGCGCTTCTTTCACGCGGCCGACTGCTGCTTCAAGCTTGTTCTTGGTCTCGTCATCCAGTTTTTCGCCATACTCTTTCAGATTCTTCTCGGTCTGATACACAAGCTGTTCGGCAGAGTTTTTCAGATCCACCTCTTCACGCTGCTTCTTGTCTTCGGCGGCGTGGGACTTGGCATCATTCACCATCTTATCGATCTCATCCTTTGACAATCCGGAAGAAGCTTCGATTCGGATCGATTGCTCCTTGCCCGTGGCTTTATCTTTCGCGGAAACGCTCATGATGCCGTTCGCGTCGATATCAAATCCGACCTCGATCTGCGGCACACCACGCGGTGCGGGCGGAATGCCATCCAAATGAAAGCGGCCAATCGTCTTGTTGTTCACAGCCATCTCACGCTCGCCCTGCAAGGCGTGGATTTCAACTGTGGTTTGATTATCAGCCGCTGTGGAGAAAACTTCACTCTTTTTTGTGGGAATAGTCGTATTCTTCTCGATCAGTTTGGTAAATACGCCGCCCAATGTTTCGATTCCGAGAGAGAGCGGAGTGACATCGAGGAGAAGCACATCTTTCACATCACCGCCAAGTACGCCCCCCTGAATCGCTGCACCAATGGCCACGACCTCATCGGGATTCACACCCTTGTGCGGTTCTTTCCCGAACAGAGTTTTGACAATCTCCTGGACTTTCGGAATACGTGTCATACCGCCAACCAGAATGACTTCATTGATTTCAGAAGTGCTCAATCCCGCATCCTTCAGAGCCGTTTTACACGGCTCAAGTGTACGGCTGAACAGATCGTCACAGAGTTTTTCAAACTGTGCGCGGGTCAGTGTCACATTCAAATGCTTCGGACCGGAATCCGTGGCAGTAACAAATGGCAAATTGATCTCTGTCTGCGCGGTAGAGGAAAGTTCAATCTTCGCTTTCTCTGCCGCTTCTTTCAACCGCTGAATCGCCATCGGGTCCTTGGACAGATCCACGCCATCGGACTTGATGAACTCATCGACCAACCAGTCAATAATACGCTGATCAAAGTCATCGCCGCCAAGATGTGTGTCTCCATTCGTAGACTTGACTTCAAACACACCATCACCAAGTTCGAGGATGGAAATATCAAACGTCCCGCCGCCGAGATCGTATACCGCGATCTTCTCATTTTTCTCTTTATCCATACCATACGCCAGTGACGCTGCGGTTGGTTCATTGATAATACGCTTCACATCCAGTCCGGCAATCATTCCGGCTTCTTTGGTGGCCTGTCGTTGACTGTCATTAAAATAGGCCGGCACCATAACCACCGCTTCTGTCACTTTCTGACCCAGATACTCTTCAGCTGTTTGCTTCATTTTCTGAAGAATCATGGCTGATATCTCCGGGGG
>JABMRT010000196.1 GCA_013202295.1 Candidatus Zhuqueibacterota bacterium | reverse complement strand
CCGTTCCGCGCCTCCTTGGACCGAATCAGAAAATTTGTGATTCCGATTATTCGGAACGCGGAAGTAAGTTTATGTCGGGAGGCAAACCCATGCGGGGCGATCCATCCATTTGTCTTTAAAGATGCTTGCAGGAAAGGTGCGTCTTGAGTGCAGGGAGAGAACGGACTCTGCCAGCCTCAACCAGGTTTCTTTCAAAGAACAAAATTAATAATTTTTATTTATTTTTTACTTGCTTAGAAGCAAGTAGTCTGTTTCAGCGGTTGCAAGCCAAGAGCAAGCGTCCCGAAAGTTGTGTTTTCGAACTTCACGTCCGCGTGGAATTTAGTGGATCACTTTAGCGATCCGCTGCAAACGATGGTTATACCTTTAATAGATAAATTTATCAATCAGCAAGAACGCCTAAATCTGATAATGCTTTATAAATTTGCTGATTGTTCCGAATATCTGGATCATTCTCGGAACCAAAATAACCTGGATATGCTCTCTCAATAACAAACGTATCCGGTGTTGTATTTCTTCCATCGGGATGTCTTGGAATAAGTTTTATTACTGGATTCTGACAACCACTTGAGTCAAGATCATCCATGAATTTACCCCAATAGATTCTCTGGCGATATGCGACAATAACAAACAGTTTATGCAGCAGGTCGCCCCGTTCTATCATTCTTTCATGAGTTGCATGTGGGAATTTGATCTGATGAGTAGACCATTTATATTCTGAAATTTCTTTGCTGCATAGTAATGGTTCTGGCGATAATTCGATTTCTTTGAGTTTGGGTGTTGTTTGGTATTCGGTGCCGATTGAAATATAGATGGCAAATGTCTCACTGCACTCGAAACACATTGGTGATTCTTGGCTGCAATTAAATAATAATAGTAGGATTGAAATTATAGTTATTGATATTTGTTTTATTCTCATTTTCATACTCATCTTTAGGTAACAATCATGCTCACAGGTGCGCGTCAAGATGATCAATGGATAATTTAAAGCCTCATAAACAGTGGGTCAGCAATATGCAATTCATAATACTCCTCAGGCAATTCTTCTCCTAAAATAAGCAATGCCAAAGCGGCCGCGTTAACCTCAAATCCGGAACTGGTCATCGTCAATTGACCCGAAGCACATTCATTAAGAAGATCTATTCCCGCTTTGTTATCACGGTACGCCAATGCCCGGGCTGCGTTAAATCTGACGAGATCATCTCGATGATTATTCAAAAAGTCCAAAAGAAGTACATTAGCATCAGGGGATGTATGTTCATAGAGTAATAGTGTGCCGACCCGCAACAAACGAATGTCAATATCATCTTCTCGCAATATGTCTCGTAATTCCGCTTCGGTAGACCAGAAGGGCAGCTCTTCGTTCGTGACGCGATAATAATTAAATTTTTCATTGCTCCAGTCAATGCCCACGTCTAATCTGAATATCTGTCTTAATAATTCAATTTTTATATCATTCGTGAGTATATCTGTTTCAGGTTCAGTTGAATGTGAACAATGAAGAGAGAGCACTGAAACCACAATAATCAAATACTTATAGAGTTTCATTGTATTCTCCATTTTTTATAGGTATAACATTTGGCTCTGAGGTGCGGCCAACTGATACCGTCCCAAAACCACGATAGATATTAAAATGAACACGCGGCAATGTCCGCACTGCTTTGCCTTTAATGGGCTACGAAAGCTGTCCAAAGCCGAACTGAAAAATGAAAAAGAACCAAACCGGCCGCATCCTTAGCAGGCAGGTGTTATACCGTATTATTTGCCCAAAAAAGTATCAACCAAATTGTAAATTCTTATAATGTTTTACTGCCAATCTCAGTTAACAAACCTGATCAAGTTTTAGAGTTTATTTATTGTAGATCCCGTGTTATACTAATTGAATTTAGCTTTATTCCTTCATATACAGATCTACTCCAAAAAACAATAGATTTATCTACACACTCCCTTTTCTTTAGTTTTATAGCTATTTTATCTACAAAGCCTTCAAAGAATCCCATATTTTTATTTTTATATTTTTTTTTAAAAATGAAATAAATTGGAAAAAGGAAACCAAAAATAAAAGAAAAGAATAAAAGTGTAGATAGCTTTTCTTTTATATATACATTTAGACAACCAATACATATAAAATCACTTGATGAACCTAAGATAGTATATCTATCTTCCGCGTAATTGACACTATGTCTACCATAATAATATTTCGAATAGTAACCAGAATCCAATTTGCCGCATTTTATACAAGTATCTTTTGAAAGATCTTCCATCTTTTTTTCAATAGTCTTCTTTTCTTGCTTATTGTTTTGTACCAGTTTAAAACTTGTTGATTCCATTTCTTTTGTTTCTTGTTCGAAATCATTCTTCCTTGGCTCTTTCATTTTTTTTATCTTAGTTTTATCTCTGAAAAATGCCAAAGCAATAATACCATAAATATTTAATATTCCAAGCAGTCCCCAAGCACCATTATATCCTTTACCCTTTGTCCAATATATGCAACCTAGACATATGAAAAATTCACCGAGAAGTATTAATATTGGGAAAGCAGCAGAATCTGAAGACAATTCACTATTATTTTCCAGGCCAATAGGAACAGAAAAAATAATAAAACCTATAATTATTAATACAATTGTTTTATTTTTATATTGCTTTAACATGATTATTCTCTCATTTATTATTGGTATAACGTCGTGGCTAACTGGTTTTAAAACTGAACGATCTTTTACGTTGAAACCGTAATTCTACAAAAGAGAACTTTGAAAATTGAAAGTGCGTTTTTTAATCCAGTTGAGCCAATTGTTATGTGTCACTCTGAATATACTTTACAAATTATTTTTTATAATGTTTTCTATTTTGTCTACTTGGGGGCCTAATATCAAATCTAATACTTTTCCGTTCTTGTCAATAATTATATGAGTAGGGAATATCATTAACAAACCATATGCATCTGATAATTTTTTATCTGTACTTAAAGTGTTATATTTGAATTTTATTTCTTTTATTTGTTTGTTAATTTTATCATTAAATGGGCCTTTCCCATCCCCTAAAAGAGATATAAATATTACTTGATCATTGTATTTTTCGACTAATTTATTTAACTCTGGTATTTCTTTAATGCATGGTTTGCATCCAAAAGCCCAAATATTTATGGCAACTATAGTTCCTTTTAATGATTGTAAATCAAATTTATTGCCTAATGAATCAGCAAATACTATATTGGGTAATTCATTACCAGTCATTTCAACTCTTAAGCTATCATAATATGCTTCAATTTGACCATATACATTCAATGAAAACATCATTAAAATGACTAGAATTAAAATGTGATTTCTCATAATTTACTCCTTTTAATACTAATATTTCGTTCACATAACATATTTTAGACTGCACAAATCATGCATTCAATTATGTGTATATTTAGGTATTAATTTCTATATATAGGCATGATACCTACATGTAGGCATTTTAAAATGCCTATATTTGCTCATAAAGAAATCAAGTGTATTGATTTGCTTGGTGTAAAACCATAAATAAACTCCCCTCCCCCCAGAGCACAAAGATGCAGCCCAAATGATGTAGTATTGAATAGTGCCAAACAATGAATGAACAACATTACAAAAATTTAACAGAAAAAGCAATGTATTAAATTGTAACTCTGCTTGCTTCTCAAACTTCAATCTTGTATTTTATAAAATTAAATTGGAGATCAAAAAATGCATGTTTTAAAATATATGATCGCCCTCACAATTCTTTTTGGATCATCTTCTTTCGCCGCAGACTACATGGTTCAGGCAGACAGCCTCTTTGAATTACGCAATAGTACATTCAATGACAGCACCCTGCTCTCAGATCCTGCTCAGGTCGATGCAGCCATGCAATTATATCATACGGCAATGGACAGCGCGCAAAGCCCCGAACAAAAACTAGAAGCCGCGTGGAAAATGCTTAGAGGATATTACTTTAAAGGCACATACACTGAATCGGACAAAGGCAAGCGGCGTGACATTTATAAAAAGGGTATCGACTTTTCAAAATCCATGTTGGAGGAATTCCCCGAATCGGTCGAGCTCCATTGCTGGTCCGGTATTCTCTGGGGTTATTTAGGTGAAGTACAGGGCATTTTAGCATCCGCGCGAAAAGGCGTGGCCGGCAAGGTCAAGTATTTTGCTGAAAAGACCATCGAGCTCGATGACACCTACCTCAATGGCGGTGGCTACCGCATGCTCGGCACCGTGAACCTCAAAGCGCCGAAAGTCCCTCTGATTCTGGGCTGGCCCTCAAAAAAGAAATCCGTGACCTGTCTCGAAAAAGCAAATCAGATCGGGCCGAACAACCTCTACACCATGTATTATCTCGCCGGTGCCTATATTGCAACCGGAGAGAAAGACAAGGCCGCCCCTCTGTTAATGCAGATCATGAATACGGATTCGATCGTTCATGAAATAGCCGTAGACGCAACCGCAAAACACGTGGCCCGATTGCTGTATGACAAACAGTTTGGCGAATCGGAAAAATAACTTCGGATTCAGATCAACCGAAAGGATCGACCCATGCGAGTTAAAATCATCCTTGTTTTCCTGATTGTTGGAGCTTCGCTCTTCGCGCAAGATTTTTTCGATGAGTTTGACGAGGGCGCTGCGTTACCCTTTGAAATGAATGGATTTATACGAGGTGCTTTTTTCAGCGGCAAGATCCCGGATAAGGATCAGGCGGAACTGAAATCCGCCTACGGAGAACTTGGGCTCAAGATGCGCGTACGCAAAGGTAACTGGGGCGATGGATTCGCGGAAGTGCGTTTCCGCCGGGGATCGGAATTCGGTGAGCCTGTGTCTGAATTCAACATCCGGGAAGCCTACGTGAATATGTACAAAGGGAATTTGGATATCCGGCTCGGTCATCAAATCGTGGTCTGGGGCCGTGCAGATGGATTCAACCCCACCAACAACATCACCCCTCAAAACATGCTCGTCCGCTCCACGGATGAAGATGACCGCCGCGAGGGCAATTTTCTGATGCGTGCGTTCTACTATCTGAATCCAGTCCGATTCGAGCTGATCTGGGTGCCGCAATACACACCCTCGGTGCTGCCCATTGGTCTCTTTCCCTTTCCGGAGTATGTGGTACTGGGTGATGCCATGAATCCTGATGCCAATCTGGAGAACGGAAGTATCGCCCTGAAGGCCAATCTCGAAATCAGCCGGCTGGAAGGATCTGTCTCCTATTTCAGGGGATACATGCCCATGCCGGGAATCAACCTGTCTAACTTTGAACTGATCGATGGCGGCGGATTCGTGGTCACTGTTTCGCCTACAGCATATCAGATGCAGGTGATCGGCACAGATTTCTCCACATCTTTGGGATCGTTTGGTATTCGCGGTGAAGCGGCTTATCGAATTCCAATTGAGGATCATGTGGATGAAGTTTATATTCCCAATCCCGATGTGCAATGGGTGCTGGGTGTGGATCGCTCCATCGGCGACTTCAGCGTCATCGCGCAGTATCTTGGGCGCTATGTGATGGACTTTGAACCATTTGATCCCACGGGAAGTCCTTTTGATGAGTTGATCCTCAAGAACCGGATGATTGCTTCGCAGCTGGATAAGATCAGCCACGCGGTATTCGCCCGGCCTTCGTTTGCGTTGAACCATGAAACCGCAAGCCTTGAATGTCTGGCATATTACAGCGTGACTACGGAGGAGATGATCCTGCGACCCAGCCTGACCATGGATGTGGCAGACGCGCTGGAACTTAGAGTAGGTTGTGAATGGTACTCTGGTCCTGAAAACACCCTGTTCGGTTCAATTGAGGAACCACTCAGTGCATTATTCGTTGAATTTAAAGCATCATTCTAATAAAGGAAGTAATTGATGAAAACATTGGCTGATCGAATCATCCAATATCGCTGGGTGGTTATTATTGGATTCATCCTCATCACCGCGGCATTCATGACACAACTTCCCAGTGTGGAATTGGATCCTGACATCAAGAGCCAGCTGCCCAAAGACATGCCGTCCCGTCTGGATACAGAAACAATCGACGATCTATTCGGCGGCACAGAGATGCTCATGATCCTCGTGCAGACTGAGGATGTGCTGAATCCAGAAACGCTTCGCCGCGTGAAAACCATTTCCCGAAAAGTCAAGCGCATTCAGGGCGTGGACAAGGTCCTCTCACTCTTTGAGCTGAAATCCATCAAGGGCGAAGACGGCGCCATGATTGTCGAGCCGGCTGTTCGACGCATTCCGAAGAATGAGGCGGAGCAGGAAGCGCTACGTAAGGACATCCAGGCAAATGATATTGTGTACGGCAGTGTGGTCGCCAAAGACTTTTCGCTGACTGCGATCATTGCCATGCTGAAAAATGATGTGCGCGATGATGAGATCCTTGCTCATTTTCAAGAAGTCGTGGAGGGTACATCCGGGGATGAAAAAATTATGATCGGCGGTATGCCAGTCACCCGCATCGCGATTGGCGTAGACATCAACCGCGACATGAAACTGCTCATGCCCATTGGGATCGGTGTGATGCTCGTCTTTCTGTTCGTGTGCTTCCGGAGGCTTCGCGGCGTGGTGCTTCCCTTCCTGGTAGTCATCATGTCGATTCTTGTATCCATTGGTTTTATTTCATTAATTGGATGGAAAATTCACATGATCACCGTGATTCTACCCATCCTGCTTGTGGCCGTGGCCAATGATTACGGAATACACATGATCGCCAAATACCAGGAAGACAACATTCCGACCAATCAATTTTCGCGCAAGGATTTGGCCCGCCGCATGTTTCAAAGTCTGGGTAGGCCGATTCTGCTCACGGGCCTGACCACCATGGCAGGCATGCTCTGTCTTCAGAGTCATATCCTGATTCCGGCCAAACAGCTGGGTGTACTGGCCGCGTTTGGAATCGGATTTGCATTGCTTGCCAGCCTGTTATTCATCCCCTCTGTGATTTCGCTTCTGCCGCGATCCAAACCGGTGCTGGCCCATCTGTCTGACGATCAGAAGAAAAAACCGGTGTTAGAGCGGCTGCTCTGGTTCTTCGGCGAATTGGTGACAAAAAAACCCGGAACCGTGGTGATTGTGGCCCTGATCCTGTCAGCGATTTCAGCGATTGGCATTTTCAGCGTGGTCGTGGATACCAACCCGAACGGCTACTATCACGATGACCATCCCCTGGTACAGGTGAACAATTTAATCGACACACAATTGGGCGGATCGCAGAACATTTCCGTGGTCTATAAGGGCGACATGAAAGATCCTGAGATGATGCGTAAAATTGATGAGATGGAACATGCTCTCGAAGCCATGGATGAAGTCGGCATGACGATGTCCGTCGCCCGAGTCCTGCGCCAGATGAGCCGCGCACTCAACGATCCGGGTGATCCGATGTACAACAAAATTCCGGAGACCAGAAATGGTGTGGCCCAGTATTTTGAGTTGTATTCCATGAGCGGGGACCCCGATGACTTCAGCAAACTGGTCGATTTTCCCTATGAACACGCCATTGTCACGGCCCGCGTGAACAAGACAAGCACGGTGCTTTTAAGGCGGGTTGTAAATCGAATTCAAGATTTAACCCGGGATGATCCGGACGTGCTGCTCGTAGGTGGATTCGGTGTCGTGCTTTCAGATCTGGCACGCGCTGTGGTCAACGGCCAGCTGCTCTCCCTCTTCATCGCGACCGGAGTCGTGGCCGTATTGCTCATGATTCTGTTCCGATCACTGGCTGCGGGATTGATCTCCGCCATACCATTGGCCTTGTCCATCGTCATTTTATTTGGACTTATGGGAGTGTTCGGCATCGAACTGAACATTGCCACAGCCATGTTGACTTCCGTCATGATCGGTGTGGGCATCGATTACACCATCCATTTTCTCTGGCGCTATCGTGAAGAACGCCGTAATGGACTGGATTATTCGGACGCCGTCAAGAAGACACTCACTACCACGGGCCGCGGCATCATATTCAACGCCTTTTCAGTCATCGTGGGATTTTCCGCACTCCTCTTTTCTACCTTTCTGCCCGTCCAGTTTTTCGGATTTCTGGTTGTGGTCTCAATCTTCGCCTGTCTGATCGGAGCGCTTGTGCTCATCCCGGCGTTAATTCTTGTCATGAAACCAAAATTCCTTGAACCGGGTATAAAGCAGTAAATAGAATACTTTGTAGAAATTGGAGGTGGCGGGGATGGACTCGCCTTTTCGTGCATTAATAATCCGGCTCAACAGAAACATCAATAGAAAGGGGTGGATTACTTTACGAAAGTAAAGACCTGGCGGTTGAGTTGGGCGGATTGTACTATCAATTTCCTCCCTCATCAACCCAATTTTGTTGCATTCGAAAAGGCATGTTTCTTTTGGTCTTCAAACAGAAAGCATATAATAACTTGATCCCGCGAAGCGGGGTTCTTTTCTTTGCGCCAAAGAAAAGAACATAGAAAAATAAATTATTAACATGAGGTTAAAATGAAAAAACTAATCGGACTCTTAGTTCTATTTATTTGGACAGCATCAAGTGCACAATCACTCACCGCTTCCCAGATTGTCGAACGCTCCCAGGAAGCAATCAAGGTCAGAGGTGTACAAGGCATCTCCGTCATGCGCATCATCGATGAAAAGGGTCGTGAGCGTGTGCGTAAAATACGTCAGGTCACCAAACTCTATGATAACGGTGACACGGAAAAACGGTTGCTGCGATTTATGGCTCCGGCCGACGTCAAGGGCACCGGCCTTCTGACCTACGATTATGCAGAGAAGGATGACGATCTCTGGCTCTACATGCCCGCCCTTCGCAAAACCCGTCGAATCGTCAGCACGGAAAAAGCCAAGAATTTTATGGGATCTGAATTCACCTATTCAGATATGACTCCACCAGCGCTGGAGGATTTCACCTTCAATCTGATGGAAGAGGAAGAAACCGGAGGCACGCTCTGCTATACAGTGGAGTGGATTCCGAATGATGATGACATTGCCGAAGA
Source organism: Candidatus Zhuqueibacterota bacterium (assembly GCA_013202295.1). Lineage (GTDB taxonomy): Bacteria > Zhuqueibacterota > QNDG01 > QNDG01 > JABMRT01 > JABMRT01. The sequence goes on along the minus strand of JABMRT010000196.1, from coordinate 2,304 downwards.
AAACGGATACTCGCGTCGCATCACCTTCCTGGGTAAAGAGGACTTTGTCGTCCGAAAAGCCGTCTATTTTGATTTGGATGGAGAGCTGCTCAAACAACTCATCGTGCATGAAGTCAAAGAGCTGGATCCCGCAAATCACAAATTCAGGGCCATGCATCTCGAAATGGTGAACGAACAAAATGGTCGCCGGTCTGTGATGGTGAATGAACAACTGGAATTCAATCCAGACATCAATGACGACTATTTCACAGTGCGATATCTCGAACGGGAATAACTTCAGATCCCTGGTTGTGGACAATCTTAGCTCCCGTGGTGCATTGAATCCCGGGGGCTTTTTATTTGCTTCTCCATGAATGTCTTCTTATATTACTCTTGTGTGAATTCTACCTTTAATAAATACAAGTTCTTGAATGCAGATTTTAATCTATTACTTCAGTGGAACGGGAAACACCGAATGGGTAGCCCGTAAACTCGCCCGGCGGTTTCATACCTTCGGACATACAACAATCGTATTGTCTTGTGAATCTTTGTATGAAGAATATCTGGAGCCGGAACTGAGCGACATGGTGGGGCTGCTCTTCCCTGTACACTCTTCCTACCCTCCGAAAATTTTTAGGGATTTGATCCGTCGCCTGCCTCCCGTCATCAACCAGCCGCTCTTTGCAATCACCACATCCGGATACATGGCGGGAGATACGGCCTGGAAAGCGGTTCAACCTCTTAAAGCCATCGGGTACGATCCGGTGGTGCTGGAAAATGTGATCATGCCCAACAATTATCATTCGCCACCCATGAATATTAGGCCTGTGACACTGCCCGCGAAAATTCCTAAAATACTGAATCGTGCGGCAAAACAGATTGATCAAATCGCGATTCGCATTCAAAAAACGCAACGACGATTGCGGGGAAAAGAACTTTTTAACCGATTCTTGGGCATGCAACAGCGCTGGTCCTTCCGCACATTCGAGTCCCGCGTAAACCAGGGATTCCACGCGGATGGATCCTGCACACAATGCGGATGGTGCGTAAAATACTGCCCGTTTAAAAATATTCAGCTATCCAAGGATCGGGTGCTATTTTTAGATCGATGCATACTTTGTATGCGATGTTACAGTTTCTGCCCCGTAAATGCCATACAAATAATCCATCTATCCAAAAACGGGAAACCGACTCGCAGATATTCCGGCCCGGAGAACAGACCGTTTCCGAATAAAGAGTAATTTCATCCAGCTACTGAGAATCCGCTTGAAAATCCTCGCACCAATCCGTACTTTACCCGTTGTAATCAAATGGGAGGAACAGATCATGAATACTCACGGTAACAGTTTTTATGCTTTCCGTTGGATTATCATGCTTTGCCTCTTTTTAGGAATATGGACGTTTGCCTGTGACAGAAATTCATCGCCCAGCCAGCCGGAATCACAACCTCAGAAACCCGATCCACCACAGGCTACACCTTTGGACACACCATCCGGTAATCTGATTCATGCATCCGGATGCAAAGAAACCACAGGCGTTGCCTCCAAAGTTGATGTGCCGCGCAACATGGATTGCATGCAATGGTCCTATGATTCGGCCGGTATCCTGTATATGACACATGTCAATACCGGATTTAACTGTTGCCCCGACTCGGTTTTCGCGCAAATCACAATCAGTGACACGTCAATTTGGATTCAAGAGGGTGAGCGTGATGGTCTTTGTGACTGCCTCTGCCTGTTTGATCTGGAGTATTTGTTTGAAGACATCTCGCCCTCAGAATATACAATCCGCATTGAAGGATTGTATCGCATGGATGAGGATTCGCCTCTGGAGCACACAATCAACCTGGCCGATTCAACCGAAGGGCAATTCTGTGTGCAGCGGGATTATTATCCCTGGAGTGTATATTAGTGTGAGTGGAAGAATTTAGTGGATATAAAATTAGGTAACGCTTCCACTACAATCTGACGTCTAAAAGCTGCAACCTCATAAATCCGGAACCTGAAACGAGACCCCATCCTATGACATATAAAAAGCTTTATTTTTGGTTTGGACTATCCTTCGTCCTCTGTGTAATGATCCATCCGGTTTCAGCTCAGAATCGATACCAGATCATAGGCCGTGTGGTAGACGCCGAGAGCAGACAACCGATCCCATCTGTTAATGTCTTTTTAACGAATACAACCCTGGGCTCCGCAACCGACCGGAACGGTGAGTTTCAGATCCAGTATATACCCTCCGGCACATACGATCTGTTTATAGACCATATCGCCTACAAGCGCCATATTGAACGCCTTGATTTGTTTTTCGATGATGTCATTGGAT
>JABMRT010000195.1 GCA_013202295.1 Candidatus Zhuqueibacterota bacterium | reverse complement strand
TTTCATGGCCTGACAACCTCCTGTTTTGTTATAGTTTATGGGCAATAAAATATAACAATTTTTGAGGTTAATCGGGCCTTTTTTATTTGTTTTTTAATGTTTTAACCGGACACTAATGATGATTGGATATTAAATTTCAATCATTTTCTGCTTGACATTAAATGTATTCCAATGTAGACTATGTCATCTTATCTTTGATAGGTTTGATCAAATTTTTATTAGGATGCAATATCATCAATTTAGAAAATAATCGTTTATTAAATTATGGATCCGGGAGGAGAGTAACTTGATCTCAGCATTTTACATTCGGCGCAAATCCGATGATCCAGCCGCCGAAATCCTGTTCAACCGATTGAAAACAGAAGGACATGTATCCCTTCATGAAATCCGGATGGAGCGGGTCGTCCGCCTTGAGGGATTGGACGAAACACAATCGGACCGTTTAACACCTCTGCTCTGCAACCCTGTTTCAGAAACCATTTCCCATAAAACGGCTCTGGAATCGTCGGATGGACCGATCTTCGAGATTGGATATCAACGTGCCGTAACCGATCCGGAAACCCCTTCTATACTGCATGGAGCCGAATCGTTGGAAGTCTCGGGCCTTGAATGGGCGCGTATCGCGCATCGCTATCAGTTTATTGGAATACCGGAGAATAAGGCTTCGGAAGTCGTACACCATTATCTCTTCAATCCCCAGGTACAGGTCATTATTAAACCTGATGAAGTCTGGGATACTTTAAAACCACAGGGCTTGGCCGGTCCGGTAGAACATGTTTCATTGATTGGATTATCACACAGCGAATTGGCTCAGATGAGCGAAGAGCGCAGGCTTTTCATGTCGGCGGAGATGATGGAAGCATTGCAGGAAATCGAGGAGCGTTTGGATCGGCCCTTTACTGATGCTGAGCTGGAGATGTTCGCTCAGACCTGGTCAGACCACTGCTTTCATACCACATGGAAAAGTCTGGGTTTATTGAAAAAATTACAAGACGCCACTAATACAATCGATCACCCACTCGTTTTATCTTCTTTTGAGGACAATGCGGGTGTAATGGATTTTTATGACGGATGGGCATTGACACTCAAAGGCGAAACCCACAATTCACCCTCAGCGGTCAGTCCGTACGGCGGTATCATGACCAAACATGGCGGTGTGATACGAGATACTTTAGGATGCGGCCAGGGAGCCAAACCCATTGGCGGCAGCACGGTCATGGGGCTTGGTGATCCGAGAATGAAGTGGGAAGATGTGCCTGTTGGTGCACTGCATCCGCGTACGATTTTAATGGAGTCCATTCGCGGTACTGCGGATTATACCAACCCCATGGGCATACCCATGATGTTTCCCGCATACCGATTTCATCCCGGATACACGGGCAAATGCTTTGCGCTTGGGCACTCGGTGGGCTTCATCCCCTCGGATCGCGCTCCCAAAGGTCAGCCTAAAACCGGGGATGTAGCAATTCTGGTTGGGGGAAAAACCGGACGCGACGGCCTGCACGGCGCCACAGTGAGTTCCGGCTCCATGACGAGCGAAACCGCAGTGGTGGACGCAACCCACGTGCAAATCGGCCAACCGATTGAAGAACGCAAATTCATGGAAGCCATCCCCGTTCTGCGCGATCAGGATTGCCTGCCCGCAGTCACGGATCTTGGTGCAGGCGGCCTCTCATCTGCGGCCGGAGAGATGGGCGCAGACACCGGCGTGTTCATTAACCTTGCACGCGTGCCCCTGAAAACCGAAGGCATGCGACCCTGGGAAATCTGGATCTCGGAAAGTCAGGAGCGCATGCTTCTCTGTGTGCCATTGGAAAAAATCGATCTCGCCTTTCAGATTTTGGATGACTATGAAGTGCCTGGCGTGATTGTCGGAAAATTTACAGACGATGCCCGATGTCACATCGTGTATCATGAAGTGAAGGATTTGTATCCGCGATCTCTACCAAAGGATGAGGAACTCACAGGCCAGTCTGTTGTGGATCTCGAAATGCTTGATCTGCGCAAGGCCTGCCCCATGCCCGACATTCAAATCAGGAAACCTGAATTTAAGGATGAACCGATTCAGATTCCTGATCTAAAGACCACGGATCAAATCATGGATGCTGCAAAACTGGTATTGTCGCATTTGAACTGCTCCGATCAAAGCCCGGCCGGTGCCCAGTTTGACAGCACGGTGCAGGGCATAACGGTGAGTGGGCCGTATGGCGGGACGGACGGACGCATGCCAAATGATGTGTGGATCTCCGCACCTGTGTACGGAAAACCATTCGGCGCGGTAGCTTCCCTGGCATTCAATCCCTTCTACAGCGATATTGATCCGGCCGGACTGGCCAAGCTCATGATCCTTGAATCTATCACCAAATTGATCGTTTCGGGTGTGGATCAAAATGATATCACACTTTGCGATAATTTCTACACACCCCGCATCACTCCTGGAATCGCGTGGGATCTTGTACAAATGGTCCAGACCTGCGCGGATCTGTCTGTGCGGTTCGGAACGCCTTTCATTAGTGGCAAGGACAGCTCAAGTGGCACCTTTGTCGGACAGGATGGCCGGCGAATTGATGTACCTCCCACCCTGTGTGTCATGGCCCTCGGCCGTATGCCGGATGTACAAAAACGCACACCCAAACCTCTGCAAAAATCCGGAAATCAGCTCTTTATTATTGGACCTGTGTCGGATGAGTTGGGTGGTTCGGTTTACTATGATGCTCTTGGTCATCGTGGCAGCCGAATTCCTAATCCAAAAATCGAAGATGTGGAGGCCGCCTGGCGAACCCTCGGTATATTGCAGGATACTGGACAAATCGCCTCTGCTTCAGCGATTGGAGAAGGCGGGCTCCTCCGCCGTCTCTTTGAGATGGCTCTCGGCAGCGGCCTGACTGCAAAAGCCGATTTAAACTCTCTCGTGGAGAGAACCGGGCAATCCCGTTTGGATCATTTACTCTTCTCGGAAATGATCGGCGCAGTGCTTGTGGAAGTCCCCGCTGATTACATTGGAGAAGTATCCAAATTGGATAATGCCATAGCGATAGGAAAAGTCATTTCCGAAGTTGGAATTAAAATAGAATGGAATGATCAGATATTTGAATTGCCAATGCAAGATCTCACAGCCGCGTGGGAAAAGCCCTTTACGGAGGTAGCGATTTAATGAAACCCAGAGTGAAAATTTTATATAGCCCCGGTAACAACTGTCATTTCGAAACCGCCGAAGCCTTCAAGATGGCCGGTGCAGAACCCGAGATCTGCAACATGAAAGCCGATCTTTTTTCCGGCCGTGATCAGTTGGACAAATGTGATCTACTTGCTCTACCGGGCGGGTTCTCATGGGGTGACCATTTGGCTGCGGCCAGAATCTGGTCACTCGATCTTGTTTATCGGATGAAGGATCAGCTTCAAGCGGTTAAGGAAAAACAAATACCGATTCTCGGGATTTGCAATGGATTTCAAGCTCTCATCAACACGGGTCTTTTACCTGGTTCAAAAGCAGTGGGTGCCCCATCCGCAATTGTGGATCGTAACAACTCCGCTGTTTTTGAAAGCCGCTGGGTCACCTGCGGTGTACAGGATTCAGATTGCGTATGGACTCAGGGATTGGCCGGTGAGGAAATACGTATGCCTGTGGCGCATGGAGAAGGCCGCGTTCTATTGGCTGAGGGAGAAGAACAGCATACTGTATTAAAATATGGATCAGTGACCGGAACCCAAGACTACCCCGCCAATCCAAACGGTTCACCCGAAGCTCGCGCAGGAATCTGCGACCCCACCGGACGTATTCTCGGCCTCATGCCCCACCCAGAACGGGCCATCTACCCCTGGCACGGCTCGGAGGATGGAATAAAAATCTTTAAAGCCGGTGTAAACGCAGTGAAATAAAATCTCCCCTTGAGGGGAGATCCTCGGCTTCGCCGAGGTAGAAGGGTGTTTTCCTGAAATATACAATCAATCCAAATACTTGAAGAGTAATCAATGCAAACCATCAGACGCTTCCTTCCCCTCCTATTAATTCTGCTTGTCGGATCATCTTTTGCCCAGAACTGCACCCTCCGGATCGGCACCAACCTCGCCGGTCCCGCGGACTGGGGCGCGGAGTGGCCCTTCGTCAACATCATGAAATACAGCCGCAACTGGATCACCTTCAATTCAGAATGGGTGGCAGGCGGCGAGAATCCGTGGGACACTGGCGTGCTGGATCAGATTCCTCTGGATGAGAATGGATACCCTTTGGAACTTCCCTACACTGTAGCCGGGACTGAAACCACACAGGTTGTCCGCACTGTCTGGGCGAATACAAATACGCTGAAGGAAGGTATTTATACCGTACTCTACGATGGCGATGGCCAGATAGAAATTGATTTTGATGGACAGATCCTCACAAACGATCCAGGCCGCATCACTTTTCAGATGACGCGAAACAACAACATTCTAGCACTCGCGATTATGGAATCCACAGAAAGCAATCACATTCGGAACATCCGTGTCTTATTGCCCGGCACGGAAAACACTTATGAGGAGAATCCCTGGACAGATGAGTGGCTCGAAAAGCTGGAGCCCTTTAAAGGTCTTAGATTCATGGATTGGGGACAGACCAACAATTCTGCGCTGCAGGATTGGGAGTACCGTCCGCAGATGGATGATTTCACGTACACAATGAACGGCATCCCCTATGAATGGATGATCGAAATCTGCAATCTGAAGCAGGCAGATGCATGGGTGTGTGTGCCACATGAAGCTGATGATGGGTATATCCACGAAATGGCCCGTTTGTTCAGAGACGGCCTGGATCCCTCGCTTATGCTCTATGCTGAATACTCCAATGAGATTTGGAACTGGATGTTTGATCAGACCCATTACCTTTTTAACAACGGGGATCAAGGAGTGGAATGGCCGGAACGGATCGTTCCCTTCATTCAGAATACTTTGGACATTTGGACAGAGGAATTCGCGGGACAGATGGACCGGCTGACACGTGTGGTTGGTGTGCAAGCATCCTGGCAGGATGTCAGCAACCGTGTCATGTTCAATATGGCGCCGGGTACGTTTGATGCATTCTCTCCTGCATCTTATTTCGGTTTGACGGACAATGGATATGCGGCACTTGAAACCCTGGGCAGTGCGGCCACAGCGGAAGACGTCCTATTGTGGGCGCGGGAGGCCATGCTCAAGGAATCCTGGATCTGGATGCAGGACCAGACAGAATCCATCGGTCAGGCATTGGATATACCCATGATTTATTATGAAGGCGGTCAGCATCTCACACCCAATCCGTTTGGATCAGAACAGCCCTACGCCCAGGCCCTGATGGACGCCCAGACCCACCCGGGAATGTATGATTTATACATCGAGTGGTACGATTCACTCGCCACGCTGGTGCCTGAAGGAGACTCCACGCTGCTCATGAACTTTTCGTTTATAAGTTCAAAGGACGGAAAGTATGGAAGCTGGGGTGTGCTGGAAAGCCAGTTCGACCAGCACCCGCCTTATCGGGACAGTGCGCCCAAGTATCAGGCGATTCTGGATTATCAATGTGAACGGTCCAGCCGGATTGAGGATGCCACTCACTATCCCATAAGTATATCCCTGGATGCCGCCTACCCCAATCCCTTCAATGCTGTCACCACTCTTTCATTTCAGCTGGACAGATCGGAGCATGTACAAATTTCCGTCTACAATCCACTCGGTCAAACCGTGGCCCTGTTGCTGGATAATCCCATGCAAACCGGTATTCATCACATCCGTTGGGATGCGGGCCACCTCACGTCAGGCCTCTACATCATCCGTCTCACAGCCGGATCAGTAACCCGAACACAGAAATGCCTGTTATTGAAATAGAATAGGATGTCCTTCCAAGGGCTGTGAGCTTTTGGGAGGATTTACTTGTTTTTTGTTAAATATATTATACCTTCATTTAATCAAGCAAACTCAAAATCTCTCATCCTTGGCTTGGATGATCGACTACTGAATCGAAATATAAACGGGAGGGTGTCATGAAATTCCGAATGGTTCGATGGGTTTTATTGGTAGCATTTGCTGTAGCCACTTTTACGCAGGCAGGTCCAGCAGCCAGATTAGGTGATATTACCAGTCATGGCGGTGTGATTACAGGACCTGGATGTTCAACAGTATTAATCGGCGGAATGCCGGCTGCTCTGATGGGTGATATGCATGTGTGTCCCCTCAGGATATTTGGTTATGTTTTTCATCCACCAACTCCGATTGTCATGGGTTCACCCACTGTTCTAATAGGCGGATTGCCTGCTGCCCGGGCGGGAGATTTGGTCGGGTGTGGAGCCAGTATTGTTATGGGATATCCGACTGTTCTGATTGAAGGAGGGAGTTCAGGTGGAAGCAGCAACGCAAAAGACGATTCAAAACAAACGGCCACAGTGCCTCAATCCAATAAAAGTGTTTATTTGAAACAACCCCAGGAAATAAGTCCGCCAACCGTGCTTGAATCCTTTCCAGCGGACAAGGCCGTGATTCCAAATCAAGAGATGCCAGGCCTTTCGAGGGTGGGTGTTGGTGAGAAAATCATCACCTCAGAAGGAATTGAAATTCAAAGTATGGGGAGTTTTGTCCGAATCAAAGCGGGTGCGAGTAAAATTATCATCACTCCTTCGGGGGACATCACCATAGAGAGCGATCAGGTTGATATCAAATCAACCGGAGATTTGAACCTGTCAGGCGTTAATGTGAATATTTCAGCACAAAATAATGTCCAGATCGAAGGAACAAATATAACTTCAAAAGCCAGTGCCACAATTACATCAGAAGGCAGTGCAGGAAATACTTTAAAAAGTTCTGCATCGTGTACTATTCTGGGATCTTTGGTACAGATTAATTAAAATCTTTGGTCTATCGATGGGACGGATCTTTTCGTCAAAGGGGCGATTCATGAATCACCCTCATTTCATCGTAGGTCGGATTGAACGAAGAGAAACCAGACATAAACAGACCATTTCTATCATCGGATTTCATTGTATTCTATCCAACCTACATCTACCATTTACATTGTTGGCCGGATAATCGAAGGTCGGGTTAAGCAACGCGAAATCCGACATCAACCAGAATATACATCCCATTTTAAACAAAACCGGGGGCTGTTTGGTTCAATAGCTGTCTCTCCATTCCCCGGTTATCATCATTGTAAGTTGAATCAGGCTTTCGGCCATTTGCTCTCGAACAGAGCGAGATGCACGGGATCATTCTCAAAGACCAGCCTGCCCACACGGTTGATTCGAATAATCGTATCATACAACACCTTGAACTGCTGATATCGCTCCTGTGTGGACTGCTTTTTGTTATCCTTTTTATTTTCTTGTGAGGCGTCTGCCTCTTTAAGTTGATTCAGACATTCATTGCCTTCAGCCAGAATTTCAGGCGTCTGCCCAAAGCCGGCCAATTCGATTTTATATTTATCAGCCAGATCGATCAACACCTTCATCACACTCATCATGGTGTTTTCACTGTTTTCCGCGTTTTTAAACTCTTTTGAGGGAAACGACCCGGCCTGGGACGAACCCCTGCCAAAGGCCATTTGAAGACGCAGGCGCAGCTTGCGCCCCCACAGATGACAGGCATCGAGCTCCTCGTCTTTGTGACCGGTCAGACCTCTCAATTCAATGCGGTTCTGGGTTTCAAAAGGCAGCGCCTCCGCAGACTGAATCTTCGCTTCAAACGTATTGAGTGTTTCCTCCGTGACTCCGAAATCAGACAACGCAGCGAACGTGCTGCGCCCATTGGCAAGCGTGGTTTTGGATACAGAAAGAATCGTCTCCTCCGAAAATCTGGGTCTTTCCATCTTTTTCCTCCTTGGTTGGATTATGAATGATCATCACTGCGAAATACAATGATGGCAATTTTCAGAAATTAACGAAACCGCGACCTTTTCGCGCGACATTATGGACAGTTGGCGCGTGAACCTGCACACTTGGCGCGGATTACTGCACAGTTGGATAGAGAAGGTACACACCTGGATAGCAGGACTGCACAGTTGGCGCGGGATATTGCACACATGGCGCGGGGAGCTGCACACTTGGCGCGAAAGACTGTACACCCTGCGCGAAGCATTGAACACCCGACGCGAGATAGTGCGCACCTGGTTTTGGACAGTGCACACGAATAACACGAAACGTCACAGAACATTTCCGGAAGAATGTGATTCAGAATAGCCGAATCGGAACCGCCCGGAATGCCTTCACTGTGCCAAAGGTGTTATGCGCAAAGATGTTGTGAAGGTTTTGTTTGAATATGTTTTATTGGTGGTTTACGGTGTGATTTATCTTAATGTGACCTGCTCTGCCACCTGGTTTCTGATTGCATTTAACTTACAAAATTATTTTGCACAGGGCAAATGGTTTTTTATTTTGTTTGTAACGATGGTACTAAGTGCGTTTTAACCCAAATGATATTTTACAAAAGTTAGTGATTCAACCAAACTTAAAACCCCAAAAAATGCAACGGATTAAAATTCACTTCAGTACTTTGTTAGGTGGCATTACCTTTATATTGTTATGATTTGGGCACATTCAACCTTATTTTAATTATAATAGCCTCTATAGAAATTTTTCTTATCTTTTGGGTACTGATCTATGAAGACCCATACCTAGCAAATTTAAAAGCAGTCTTTTAACTGCAAACGTTTTTTTTGTGAATCTTTTTTTACTATCTCAACCTCAAATTTTGATCCATTATCGATTGTCCCTGTATCCAGTTTCGCCCGACAAATTTCAGACATTTGTGCTTGATGAAGCATTGCTGTTTTTCCGTCAGGTAAATTTATAAGAATGAATTCTTTTTGTTTATGTATATTAATAACTGTGCCTTCAAACCTTTGCCCTACTTGATATTCATCCCAATCGTCTGATTCGGGCACCTCAGCAGATGCCAGTTTGCGCTCGAAACGCAAATCCACCATCCTACTTTCAACGTTGACTTTAACAGTAATTGCTTCAACTGTATCACCATCTAAAACATTCTCGTTGGCAGGGATTAAGTTTTGAGGGATAAGGCCATTAATTCCGTATTTCATTTTAACAAATGCACCAACATGCTCCTGATGATTAATAATCTGACCCTCAAAAGATTTGCCAATAGGAAATTCTTTTTCGATCTTCAGCCATGGATTCTCCTCACCTGCTATTAGTGAGTATTTGTTTTCACCTTTGGGGCCGACAATAAAAGCCCCATCTACTTCATCGCCAATTTTATATATTCTTTTAAGATCAGTAAATCCTCTAGTCCAGGAAACGTCATCAGAATTTAAAAAACCATGTCTACCGTCACCAACCTCAACAGTAGCAAAGTTTTCGACTACAGCAATAATCTTTGCATGTATTTTTTCAACACCACCACCGGGCAAAGGGTATAGTCCAGCTTCAGTTTTTGGTTCACTTCGTGCGGCTAAAAGATTTTCTTTCAGTTTACGCATCAATGTCAATAAATCGTGACCTTGATCCGAATACCTTATCTGGACATAGGGGGAGAGGTCAGAAGGTATATCTTCATCGTTCATCGTCAATAAAATTACTCTTTTCCAAATAACGTGAGCAAGACCTAGTTCATACATAACGTTTGGATTTCTTCCAGTCAAATCCGCTATAATCAATTCTGCTTCTTGAATCCCTTTCCAAATTCGTTCCATTAACGGAGTAGCACCATAAATATCATCCGCCCTTATTGGTGTCATACCAATATCGGTGATAACAGGAGAAATGGCATCTTTATAATGAATGTCCCAATTAAATTCTTTACCGTCTTGAAGCTTCTTGATACCAAAGGGCATAATCACAAAACAAGTGCCATCCTTCGGCTGATACGCTCTTGAAAATTTCATTATGAAATTCCTTTCTTGATTTTAGTTTCACCTAACGGTGGAGCTAACCGGACAAAAACTAAGTGGGCAGTATTTTCGTTTAGCTAAGACCCCTTACTCGGTTGCATCACTTTTAGTGCAACCGAAACTCGTTTTTGTCCCGTGTTGACCGATTTGTTAACTACTTTAGTAAAGTTAAATATGATCAGAGAGTTTTTTCCAAGGTAGAACTTTGATCTTATTATCTTTTATACATGAAGGAATTTTAGTAGGAGGTTTGTCACCCTTGTGCACTGCAATAACTTCCCTCCCAAGTTCCAGGCTTTTTTCAACTTCCCACCTAACCCAATCACTACAATGGGTTTTATCAGTAATATATACAACTGTTTGTGAACATTGTTTAATACGTTCAATTATTTTAGTCTTAATATAATCAGCGCGTTCGCTATTAATCGGATCTTTTACAGAACGGTCAATAAACTCAATTTCTGATTTTTCATTTTTTGCATGTGCGCGTAGTAAGTTAACTTCATCTATATCATCATAATCAAAACTTAAAAATGTATTGCGACGAGCGCCCTTCTCAAGCTCCTCCCTTGCCTTTCTTTCAAGTTCTTTAATGTTGCCTAAAGAGCTTCTGCCAATACTACTTCCGCCACCCATGACGAATCTCCTTAATTAAAATTATACTCTTTACATGCTATACATTCACCACATGGTTTTTTCTTGCCAGCATGGCAAGAATATGTACCTGTAATCCCTTTCTTCGCAGCTAAGGCCACAACATCCATTTTCATAAAATCCATTAGAGGAGTTAGTATTTGCAATTCACGACCAGTCATTGTAGAAATAAGATTCTGAGCTTTAGTAATAAATTCTTTTGTTTGATCAGGGAATAAACTCAGATCTTCATGCAGTAAACTAATAGAAATCGAATTTGCCCCAACATTGCATGCATATGTGGCACCCATCAATATGAAAAGCAGATTTCGACCAGGTAAAAAGGCATCTTCAAATATATCTAAATCTCCATTGGTTAAACCGCTTGGAAATAACTCACCAAAACCCTTAACAGATACAACTTTCGGTTCTGGAAGTCCAAAGTTCTTATAGGCAAATTGACATGCACTTAACTCACGGTTTTTGGCTATTTGACCATAGTCGATAAAAAGAGGATAAATTTCTATTCCTTGCTCCGCAGCTAAAACAGCTGATAGAGTTGAGTCTAATCCACCTGATGACAATAATACTATACTCATACATATCCATCCTTTTTTGCTACTCGCATCACAATCCATATCGCATGATCTACACATCCGACAGGATAGCCAAAGTTCTCAGCATATTTTATAAGAATATTTTCTTGGTTTAAATATTGAGTTTTGCTGATTGATGATGGAATATATTTTGATATTCCCAATAGTTTCATATAGTTTAAAACATGGGTATCAATAACTGCTAATTCATAAGAATTAGATATATTGCGAAGATACATACTTGCCTGTTTCATACCCAATCCAGATACTATATTTGTTAACTTCAATCTCAATTCTTTCGGATTATCACAACTCTCAATTATTTTTCTAATACAAGATCCACTCCCATATATCTTTTCCCATGCTGATGCAATTTGTTTAGCTTTTGAGTTTGGAAATCTATATTTAACAAAGCGATTTTCTAAATTTACGGGCTCTTTTAAAACGATCCTGAGGCTATACTCATAAAAGAAATTATCTATCGTTATATCTAACAGACCATTCCTTTTAAGATTTTGCGTGACAACCTGTGATAATTCATACTTAACCTGACTACTAAGAATACAACAAACCAATTCTTCCCATAATTTTTCTTCAGAATGTATAGTCTTTGAAAGTGATTGCATGTTTCCCCATATTGCAGGACACAGAGCATCAACAGCAGAGTCTAATTGTTCAGTGCACATTGTGTTTATTTGAATAACCCTGGTATTAGTTCTTGAATTTCACCAACAAACTCATATTCATTAAATCTTGTTTTAGATATTATTAAATCTTTTACTCTTTTTGATTCAATATAAAATCTTATTTCATCCATCCATCCATTGAAGAAATCAATATTGTGCAATCCCATTTTCATTATTAGACTTGGACCTTCTGCATTCATAGCATCTTTAATTATATTTTGCTCTGCCATTAGAACAGTCTGGTGCTTAAAAAGCTCAAAATGCTGGTGGTGGAAAAGAAAACCCGTGTTTCTATCAGCCACTGTTCTGCACCATTCAAGGCCATCAAAAAGATCTGCACCAGCAGCTGAAAGAATCAATAATGATAATGGATTCCCTGTACCCAATATATGTATAAGTTGATACCGGTTCAAAGTATTTAATTTATCTCTAATTTTCATTATTGTCTTTGCTTTTTCACATATACCGTCGCCTAACTCTCTTTCAGGCACAGCAATAAATGGAGATGATTTTCTTGAAGCATATTCATAAAATATATCGGGCAATAATTTATAATTGCGAATTTTATTCTCAATAGGTGCATGTAATATAGGGATTAATATATTTTCATATTTACCTTTAATTTTAGAAATAACATCGAGCGCGTTTTTTTTAGGATCATGTGATGGCTTAAGATTATCATAGCAAAAAGCAAAAGAGTAAGGTACATTTCGTAAAACCCATTCAAACTTATTCTTATTCCAATCTGGATCATTCTTTCTAGATTTCTCATAATTCCCAGAATCCAATAGAATTAGTGCGCCCCGGTCACAAAGGTTATTCAACTGTTTGCACATGGACCGGTGTACCCTTTTGGCTTTAATAGTTGTCTTGCTAGGCAAATGCATATCATATGCAGACACTAATAAGGCACCCACTTCGGGAAATAAACTAATAGTGATAAGACCAGCCTCAGGATCGAGTTGCGTTTCATGGGAAGAAAGAGACTTGACAAAACATGGCAATTTTACCTGTTTACCCATTAAGTTTATAATGGTGGGTCTCGTACCATCCCATTCTTTCTGTAGACCGACGCTTTGTGTAAGCTTATTAGTTAATTCTTCTAAGGCTTGATGGTGATTTTCACCATCCCAGTCAAATAAGTCAGTTGTGTTTTCAAGGTTAAACTGTGTTGGAAGAACAACATCGTCGAACCTAACTGGGATTATTGGTATATTATGATCGCTCGCAAATCGTGCTTCATTTACAACAATTTTATCAGGATCTATTGAGATTTTTGACCAAATTGGGATAACACATTTGGAATTTTTTGTTTTTGATTCAACAAGAGAATTCCATTTTCCAACGGAATTGTAATCATACCACCAAACATCCCAACCAAAGCTTTTTAAATACTGCCCTAGTTTATCTACTCGCTGCTTATCATCCTTACTATAAAAAATACAGATGTCTGGCATGCTCGTTATTCCTTTTGCATCTCAGATAGCGATTTTTCTAGTGCATTCAATGCAGACGACATTTCAGATACATCACTTGTCCATTGTCTGTGCTCCAAAGAAAGCTGGTCATTTACTGCATCAACATATTCAATAATTATATCAGGATTGTTTCCTTTATTTACTATAGTAAGAACATCATCATGTTTTTCTGTAATCTTGCTCAAAATATCTGCAGTACGGCTATATCTTTCTGAATTCCTTTCATCTTGATTGAGCTCCTCTCGTCTACTTGCTACTACACTTACAGCTGCACCAATAGTGCCAAGTGCTGCAAGTGGTAATAAATCTTTTAAAAAAGCCCCAATCATACCTAATACGCCTGAGCCAAGTGCTAAACATAAAGCCGCTATTGCACCAATAGTTGATGTTTTTCCTAAGGATTTTCTATGATCTTCACCACGCTTGGTATAATAGAGACGTTGAACATCTATTTGATACCTTTTAAACATACAAAGAAAAAGCAAATGTAAATACACATCCGTTTTATTATTTGTAATCAATGTTTTAGAAAGAGAGTTAAAATAACCCAATCGTTCAGTCTCAGCTTTAGCTCTTGCTGACATCCATCGTTCTAATAATTTTTGATTTCTGATTTGATAAAGACGAAAGATAGCTAATCCACCGCCTATCATAGAAATAAACCCTAGAAATAGTAATACACTTTTTTGAAGGATGGGATCAAGGTTAATTAAGGATAGTCCCGCTAAAAAACTACCAGATATAGCTGCAATGCCAATAGCCCAAGTAGATTGATGTGCATATGACTTAAACTTACTTTGAGACGATATTGCTGCAGTATCATGTTGTTCGTAACGCCCAGCTTTTTCTTGAAAAGACGAATGCCTCAAGATTTTACTTAATTCTGGGGCATTTTCATATAACGTGTCAGGAAAATCAGTTGGCGCGATTATATAATCATTAATTTTATCATCACCAATTGCTGATTTTGCTTTTTCTATTAGACCAGCCATATTGACAACCTTCCTTTAACAGGAAATGATATACAAATAAATATTTGAAATTCTATTAATTTGCTCTGCCGAAATTTAATTGAAAACTCACCAGCCAAATAACGTCGTTCTTCAGCGGGCGCGGCTGCTATCCGCTGCAAGAGCATGGTTATACAACTATTAAGCTATTTTTCTCTTGTTACTTTGTCTTTATCAACAAGAAAAATAACATCTACAATACCGCTTATATATGGTAGTATGATGTCATTATAAATATTTTGTTCTAATAAAAAAGTTAACACTCCATAACCCTTTTCAGCAGCTAACATATGAACAATAAATATTTTCAACTGTTCAGTGCTTGTATAATCAGAAAGAAAAGATAAAGAATCATAAATAACTCTCATTGGAACTCTTTTAACCGAATTGCTTCTTTCTTTCGTTTTCTTTTTTACTATGCTTGCAGCTTTAGAAATCCCAGAATGCAATCCAGTTATACCTTTTGTTTGAATTACATTGATGCCCAAACGGATAAGTTCATCATTTCTATCTTCAATTATATTATCACCAAATCCAAAATTTTTAGCAAAGGAATCAACGAAATATATATTAGTATAATGTTTTTCATTAATTTTACAAATATCATTTATTTCTTCCCAAATTATATGGGCATTTTTGTAACAGGTTACATATGTAATAGCTTCACCATTTTCAAGTCCTTCCATAATAAAATCCATTGCCAGTTTTCGAGAATCCTGAATATTATTTGATTTGATAAGAAAAGACCCACCTTCCAGAAACTTGATTTTTTCTTTCTTGGATAAATGATTAGTTTGTCTATGAAGGACAGTATTGGGATCTCTTTTTTTTGCACCAACTAGGCTAAATTTGTTTTTTTCAAAATATCCAGAAACTGATTTTACTAAAGGTAAATATTTAAAAACATGATGACTTCTGAGATAAAATAAGTTTGTATATGTTTTAATAAAAACTAGCAGCACAAGAAACAGAGATAATAAAAAAAACAGCAATGAGAGTATATGTACAATTTTAATTACGCTATTTATATCAAATAAAATTAGACCTATTATTATTGATATGAATTCAAGAAATACTGATAGAAATGAAAAAATTAGTGCGTTTAATAATCCACTAGAGTTTTCTTTAATTCTACTATCTTTTAAATAGTGTGTGTAAATTGCCGAAATAAATGCCGCCGATAATAAATAGTATTTTACATAGATGAAATTGTTTTCAAATACCATTAGGCCTCCAATTCACAGTGCAATTTTCTAATTGCTTCATAGATATCTGCTTGGGAAGAAATATTAACTCCAATGAAAGGAATTACAATATTTTTCCTTTTTAAGTGTTCGTTAAATTTATCAAGAAATACACCCTTTCTATTTAGTTTTTTTCTCTTTGAGGAATAAGTATAGTCAATACCACAAGATGGTGAACCATTTATCCCTACTATTGCTTGAACTTCAAGGTTACTTTTTAAATATTCTTCTATTAAATAAGTATAGTCATCAACTATTTTCTGACATATCTTTTTATATTTTTCATTGTCATAATTTTCAATTCCACAAGCATCTCGGTTTAAGCCTTGATATAGTATTTCTGGACATGGTAATTGAATGATTCCTACATTTTTTTCACGTAAAAAAGATAATATATGATCAACAGTTGCCCAGTTCTTGTTTGCTTTTGAAACGCCTTTGGCTCGCGCAAAAAGATTAAAAAAACAATGAGATAGTACTATTACTTTATGACCATTGCGAGTATTATTTCTTAATAAAATTGGATCAGAATCAGCTAAATTATATTTTGAGAACAAATAATTTTCTATATAATTGTAACAAAGAATTAATTTATCGTTAACATAGTTAACTACTGTATTAGGATCAGGCAATGCCGCAGTGTCTCCAAATAAACAAGTAGGTTCCAATGAATTAGTTGAGAGCCCCATTTTGCTTAATATCTTCTTAATTTCAACCTTGCTTTCAACAAAATATATCGGATTAATGAACTTAATTGAATATTTTTTAAGCATCGTTTCTAATAAAGGCAAAACATCAGGCATCTGTTCTGGCCATTCATTTTCATAAGCTACAAATCCAGTAGCAATCAAATTAATTTTATTATCAATACAATAACAAACTGCTTGGGATAGCATTGCTAACTTGCAGCCCATACAAATCAAATTGTAGCCATATTTTTTTATGTCATCTTCAATATGAATGAGGGCAATATCTTTTAAAAGAGAACTACAGTTTTCAAACGTAACCTTTATTTTACTCAAAGGAAAATTTTCCTTTAATTCATTAATTCGATACTCAATTAAATCAATTTTCGAAGACGCCCCATTGTCAAAAATTAATAAATCAAGATCAAAGTTTTTTTGTGCTAATAATCCAGCAACGACAGATGAATCACGGCCACCAGAAAATAAAACCAATGCTTTTTTCGTCATGTCCTAAACCTACCTAATTAAGAGATCTCATCCGAGAACACGAATTTAGACCAACCTCTATTGATTAAAAAATTCATGGAACGCGTTAGCAATCCACTGCAAATGCGTGTTCGTTATACGAAATTTATTTATCAAGACAACCAAGATAAAATCTGAGGCGGAATAGGTGCACCAATACCAGTACCGCCATCAGGACGAACTACAACAC
>JABMRT010000194.1 GCA_013202295.1 Candidatus Zhuqueibacterota bacterium | reverse complement strand
TCGGCACTTGCTTTTCCTGCATTTTGAACTTCTTTGAACAAATCGTCTTCTTTTGATAAGAAGAAACCTTCAGACATCCATGGCATAGGATATGACCCTCGCAAATAATTTGCTTTTCGCATAGCCAACAATTCGCCTGGCAATACAGAAGGTGTTAAGTGTTCAAAACCCGATTTAAGAGCTTCTGCTCTTCGAATAATTTGCACTTCTCCTTCCAGCTCTTCCCAACGGCGTGTGTACCAATAAGGAAACTCAACAGATGCAGAAGATTTTGTGTCGAAATACATTTGGCGAGCTATTTCAATGCGAGGAGTCGCTGATTTTTTTTCTTCTCTACTTAAAAATTCGCCTTCCGGCTTAGCACCATAATAGTTATATATTTCGGTTGTACATTCTAAATCTTTTATTTCTTTCATAGTCACATTTATCCTATTTTAATCTAAACTACATTTTATTAATATTGTCATATCGTTAGTTGTCTTTTCTTTTATGTTGGGTAACAATTGTGTATATTCAATATGCTAATATCGCCAAATTGGAGGGATAACAACAATTGTTTATATAAATCTTTTTTAACTTCATTAAATTTAGAAAAATCCTCTACTATTTTATTCTACTATCATCTCTCACACACGACATTGATATAAGAAGATTTTAATCAATCCAAATAAAATTAAAACATCTTCACCGAAACAAGAATCACCATAATAATCGCCACAACCACCTTGGTCACCTTGCCCCCCAATGCACCGAGAAACGCGCCGAATCCCACTCGCATCTCAGAATGGAAATCCGGTTTGTGAAGATATTCAAAAACCGTTGCGCCGATATATGCACCGATGAATCCACCCAATAATGTGCCAATAACCGGAGTCACCGGTGTGCCGAGCATCGCGCCTGTGAAACCACCAAGAATCGCGCCGGTCATCCCCCACTTGGAACCGCCAAAGCGTTGGGCAAGTACCGCGCCTAAAAGCGCTTCAATAAGCTCGACGAGAATGGCCAGGCCGAAAAGCAATGCAATAAAAGAAATGGAAAAGATTTGAAACTGGGTAAGCAAGCTATGCACCAGAACACCGCCTGCGATGATGAACGTACCGGCCACACCGAACGGAATGATGACAATCCCGATAATCATCACAAGCCAGAAACCAATGAGTGCAACTACATGCATGAAGTTTACTCCCGAGGATTTAGGCACAAACGACAAAGCCCCGGTATGGAGCGATCCGGGGCTTTAATGATAAATCAACATAATTTATTATAACAAGTCTTCACGAATCTCAATATGCAGTTTTTTCTTAAGTCCATTGATCCAATCCTGAAGTGTCTTTTGCTTTTTATAATTCAATGCCATCATATGAATCTGTTCGCGATCTGTATCAAGCTGCAACGGACCTGCTTCCCGTTTTTCCTCCATGCGCACGAGATGATATCCGAATTTGGTTTTAAAGGGCAGGCTGATCTTACCGGTGTGAAGCGAATCGATCACCACTTGAAATTCCGGAATCTGAAGTGAATTGGTCGGAAGCCATCCGAGGCTGCCCCCGGATTGATTCGACTCTTGATCATCGGAATACTTGCGAGCCATGTCCTCAAAAGAAGCGCCGTGAGTAATAAGGGAATCTCGAATTGCTGCGAGTTCGCCCATCACTTTCAATTCATCACTTTCGGTACGCTTCATCTGAATTAAAATGTGACACGTACTGACCTGGTCGCCGCGATTCTCAATCATTTGGATAATATGAAAACCGAACTGGGTTTCAACAATATCGGATGTTTGCCCGTTTTCCAACGCAAAAGCAGCTTCCTCAAATTCCGGGACAAGGGTGCCTCGCTCCACAAATCCAAGTTTACCGCCATTCGCTGCTGAGCCTGGATCTTGAGAATAGGCGTTTGCCAGTTCCGCGAAGTCTTCTCCGCTTTCCAGCCTCTTCTGAATATCGCGAATCTGACTTAAAGCTGCCTGGCGCGTGGCGTCTCCCGCACGAATGTCTTTGAGAATATGACTCAGTTGCACCATGGGTGGGCGTTGGGGCAAGCTGTCTCTTTTTTGCTCATAGAACTGATTGACTTCCCGTCTTGTAATTTGTATACTCTGCAATTTCTCCTGCTGAACCCGGTTGACAATGAGAAGTTTTTTCTGTTCCTCAAAGAAATCCTTTTTTATTTTATGGATCGGCTTGCCAAACTGTGCCTCCACCTTTTCCTTCGATCCCAGCTGCTGGATGAAGTACTGGATTTTGTTTTCAAGTTCGCCTTCAACCTGCTGATCTTCAACGGTAATTGTGTCTTCTTCGGCTTTGGCCAGAAGCACGCGGCTGTTGATCAGGCTTTGGAGGACGGCTGTTTTAATCCTCTCAAAATCATCTGGTTGTGTGGCCGGATTAATGCCTTGCTGAACGGCAAGTCCCTGTGCTTCTTGCAGCCACTCCGAAAACAGGATGATCTCATCTCCCACCACAGCCACAACGCCATCCAGGATATCCTGGGCCGCAAGCGGGAGACTCAATATCAATAGAATCTGTATGGATAAAATAAGGTGTGTTGTCTTTTTCACTCTGATCCTTCCTTTGGTTGATCCCCTTGCATGGATTCACCGGATTCTGTGTCTTGGGTCTGATAAGCTGGCGAGAAATAAACCTTGGACCGGTTCTGAAGCTGGTATAAAAGATCATAGTAAACGTTCCGTTCTTTGTTTACACGGATACGTTCCCGAATCTCATCCCGAACATCAGGCAATCTCTTGGTTTCTCCCTTGCTACGCTTATCCAGCACTTTGATAATATGATACCCGTAATCGCTCTGAAAAATCTGTGATACGGCATCCTCTCTAAGTCGGAAAGCGTTTCGTGCGACTTCAGGAATCACATCCCGCTGCCGGATATAACCCATGTCTCCACCGAGATCCTTGAACACATCAATGGAGTGTTGCTGGGCCACCTCTTCAAACGTCATTCCGGCCCGGATCTCCTGAGCAGCCAGATTGGCTTCCTGTCGGGTTTCTGTCAGGATATGTAAAATGCGCACATCTTCTTCCAGTACCTGAAAAAGATCCTTGCTGTTTTCATAGGCCGCTTCGATTTCTTCTTCATCAATCTGGATACGTTCAGAAAATGTGGCTTCGAGCAGCTTGTTGATCAGGATCTCTTTTTCGAGCAACTCCAGTTCATATTCCATATCAGACGATTTATGAAATCCCAATCGCTTGGCTTCTTCATAGAGGAGCTGACGGTCTATCCATTTTTCAACATACTGGCTTTCTTGTTCTGGGCGGATCCCTTCCCGAGCCATTTGGTTTTCGATCATGGATCGGGTTAATGAAGTATTTCCCGCGCGGGCAACCACTTCGTCATTCCCGTTGCCCTGTTTGCATCCCCAAAAAAACAGGCTGATCAAGAATGCCGAAATCCAGATCGCTTTATTAATTTTGGACATGTGCTTTCCTGATTGCTTCTAACAGGTCCTCATTAATATTAACACCACGCACTTCGGTTTGTTCAGCAACCCAATCAGCCATTCGTTTATCCTTCACATCAGTGATGAAATCGCGTCGCACTGTACCGACCATAGCGCTGTAGGGTCTGGGCTCGGGCTCAATTATACCAATCAATTTAATGATGGCCTGCTTATTATCAGTGGAAGACAGAGGGCCTGCGATTTCGCCCACTGACATCTCGAATGCTTTCTCGCCTGCCTTACCCATAGCGCCTTTACCGAACGCTTTGACCATGCCCTTTTTCTCTTTATGGCCTTTTCGGGTAGTATACTTTTCTGCGAGTTCTCCGAAATCTTCACCGGCTTCTATGCGTTGAAGCAATTCATTAGCCAGATCTTCGCTTCGAACCAGAATTTCCTGAATCTCAACTTTTTTCTGGGTTATATACCTGGTGTCTTTATTCTCTTCATAATAGGTTTTCAACTCATCTTCTGTCGGTTTTACATCGCCTTGAATCTGACGGCGCTTTTGGCTGATTACATCATTTTTCACTTTATCATTCATCTTTTTGATGAATTGTTCATCCCGGTCCAGCCGATCTCTGACAGCCTGATCTTGAAGCAGGCGATATCGTAACTCGGTGAGAAGTACGCGCTGGAAGGATTTTTTGTTTTCCATTGCAAGACGGTTGTACTGAGCCAACATCTTCTTGTAATATACGAGCAAATCTGCCACACTCAAGTTTTGTTCATTCGATGTGAAAACCATACGGTTTTTAAAATCTTCTGGTAAAGCTTCAAGGCTGTCAATCAGAACGAGCTGATTCTGCCCTTTTTTCCACTGACGAAAAAGCGTGGTCAATGTATCGATGGTTTCATCATTCCAGGCTGCGTTCTGTTTATTCCAGAGCGTATCTACATAGGCCTTGGCTCGTTCTTCAGTTTCTTTACTCCTCGTATCAAGGATATACTTTTTCATTCCGTCATACGCCGCTTCATAGGTTCGCTTGTTGACCTCCTGAATATCATCAACCATAAGGAGAACATATCCTGACTTTGTCCGGATGGGTTCTGAAAGTTCACCCTTCTTCATGTTGAACGCCGCTTCAGTGATCGTATTATCATCAAGCCGATACATAAGAGGTTCCATCTCTCCGCCTTTGCGTGCAGTCTTTCTGTCATCCGAATACTGTCGGGCAAGGCGGCTGAAAGATTGACTGTCTTTTACTTTTTGAATCAAATCATTTGCTTTTTCCAGAGCAGCCATTTCTTCTGTGGAATCGCCTTTGGCATCCACATAAATTACGATCTGTCTTGCATTAATTTGAATGTCTGATTTGGCATAAAAATCGCGGATTTCCTGCTCCCCCACAATGTAATCCACTATTTCATTTTGCCACAGTTGATCAATTAATGTGCGCCGTTTGAATTCTTTCATTTTCTCCAGCATGACGGAATCCTGATCCAGCTTCTTATCATATGCTGCTAGCATTATCAACCGTGATTCAATCAGATCATCCAGGTGGCCCTTGATCAATTCATGATCTACAGTGCCGGGCTCCAACTTCTCGATAAGGGATGCAAAACTCTTTTCAAATTCCCCGGAAGTAATCCGTTCGTGGGTGCCAATTTGTGCGACAGTGCGATTGTCGCGTGAGCACTGTGTCAAACCGATGGAAAGTAATGCAATCAGTAGAAATGCACTTGGTGAAAAATAACGCTTGGACATGAATCCTCCTTGTTTTACAATGTCCGAAAATATACTGATTTACCCCCAGCGATGCAACAATTTTTTGGTGAACTGAATTGCATCTGTTTCGGGATTTTGAACACGTACCCCAAATCCCTTTTGCTGGAGAAATTTTATTGGATCGTCCGAAGACGCGATAATAGAACGAAGGTGTTCTGAAAATTGTTCCGGCGTGGGAAACGAATCCACCCAATCCGGATGAAAATAGAGCCGTACCGCTTCCTGATCGACCTGGATACGTTCAAAGCCGCGGCTTTCTCCAAGCAGCCGAATCCGGGTAATCTCCAAAAGGTTCTCTGCGGGATCAGGCAGCACGCCAAATCGATCTTCAAGCTCGTGTGCCAATTGATCCACCGCACTTTCGGAATCCAGCCCGATGAGCCTTCTATAAATATTAATGCGAATTGTCTCATCACTGATATAATCGTCGGGAAAATGGGCCGGTGCTTCCGTATCCACCGTGCATTCAATTTGTTTTAATGGGACGGGAGTTTCACTTGCTTCGGACTTAATTTCCTCCACCGCTTCTGTGATGAGCCGTGTGTACAGCTCAAATCCCACTGCATCCATAAAGCCGCTTTGCTGAACACCCAATAGATTGCCGGTGCCCCGAATCTCAAGATCCCGTAGCGCGATTTGAAATCCAGCACCCAATTCTGTAAACTCTTCAATCGTACGTAGCCGCTTTACTGCTTCGGGGGAGAGCAAAGCGAACGGCGGTGTAAATAAATAGGCATAAGCGCGAACATCGGACCGCCCAACCCGGCCGCGCAATTGATAGAGCTGTGCAAGTCCCATCCGGTCGGCCCGGTTGACGAGAAGCGTGTTCACATGCGGCATGTCCAGCCCGGACTCAATGATCATCGTAGCCACGAGACAGTCGTATTTCCCCTGCACAAATTCAGTCATCTTGCGTTCCAGAGTGTGCTCATTCATCTGGCCGTGTGCCACACAAAGCCGGATGCCCGGCACCAATCGCCGGATCATCTCGCCTACTGCTTCAATGGTTTGAATGCGATTGTGCACAAAAAAGACCTGACCCTTTCGGGCCATCTCGCGATAAATGGCTTCCTGAATAATCTCTTCACCAAAGGGAAGGACTTCGGTGTGAATCGGCATACGGTCTTTAGGCGCTGTGTTGATCAGCGACATATCTCGAATTTGGATCATGGACAAATGCAGCGTGCGGGGAATGGGTGTAGCGGAAAGTGCAAGTACATCCACAGTGCTTCGATAGGATTTAAGCCGTTCTTTGTGTTTCACACCGAAACGATGCTCCTCATCGATGATAAGCAGTCCGAGATCCTTGAATCCCACATCTTTGGAGAGCAGCCGATGCGTGCCGATCACAATGTCTACGGATCCTTCCCGGAGTTTGCGAACCGTCTCTGCCTGCTCCTTTTTGGATCGGAACCGGCTCAACATTTCAATCTCCACGGGGAATGCGGACAATCTATCCAGAAATGTATTGTAATGCTGTTGAGCGAGAATCGTGGTCGGAACCAGCACAGCCACCTGTTTTCCGGAGTTTATGGATTTAAAAGCCGCGCGAATGGCCACCTCGGTCTTTCCATATCCCACATCGCCGCAAATCAGGCGGTCCATGGACCGCTCTTTTTCCATGTCTTCTTTGACTTCCTGAATCGCAAGGGTTTGATCTTTTGTCTCGGGATATTCAAATGAGGCCTCAAGTTCCCGCTCCCATGTTGAATCCGGGGGGAAGGCAAATCCGGGCAAAGCATGGCGTACCGAGTACAGGCGGATCAAATCTTCGGCAATCTCTTTAATGGCATTCTTGGTCCGCTCCTTGATCCGCTCCCATTTGGCTGTGCCTAATTTGGACAGCGCGGGCACAGCGCTGTCCCGGCCTGCATATTTCTGAACACGCTCCATTTTTTCAACCGGCACATAAACCTTGTCACCATCCTGGTATTCGAGAAGCAGGCATTCCCTTTCCGCACCCCGAACCGTGATTTGCTCCAGTCCCTGATAGCGTCCGATGCCATAATCGATGTGTACCATAAAATCGCCACGTTTCAGGGCGGCCAGTTCACGAATCGGCGCGCCTTCTTTGATCCGCATTCTTTTACGGATCATCGCTTTTCGACCAAACAACTCCCGTTCTGTGTAAACGGTTAGCCTGGCATTCGGAAGATCAAATCCGCGATGAATGGGAGCGCTGATTACTTTAAGATATTGTATGGGATTCTCGTCCAGATGAAACAGATCAACAAGCCGTTCGATCTGGTCGGATTGTTGACAGACAAGATAGACCGGATTCCGGTCCTGGCATCGCAGCTCTAACATGCTCCGAATTTCCGACACTGTTCGGATGGAGGTCGGCACCGGTCGACCGCCTGCATCCAATGTATCTTGTGGAATAGCAAAAGTATAATGCGTGATCGTCTGGATGCCTTGGATCTTTTCTTCAAACTGTTTTTTGGGATGATCTTCGGATTCTAAAACCTGCCAGAACAGATCCGGATCGCTTTGAAAAATGAAATCCTCTTTAAAATAATCAAGAAGGCAGTCGGACCGGTCCTTCCAATAAGAAGGCACCGGTACAATCTGCAAAGAGATTCCGGCATCCGTGGATCGTTGGGTTTCAATCTCAAACATGCGGATGGATTCAATCTCGTCTCCGAAAAATTCAACGCGATGGGGCACTTCTCCCGTGTAAGGGAATATATCCAGAATGCCCCCGCGCAGACTAATCTCGCCCGGCCGCTCCACCATAAACTCACGATCGTATCCGAAATCAATCAACCGCTCGAGCAGATGTGTCAGATTATATTTTGCCCCTTTTTGGAAAGAGAGGACATCGTCCTTCAGATGCTCCTGATTCGGCAAGGGCTGTAGCGCACCCGTTGCAGTCGTGACGATAATCCGGGGAATGCCAGAAAGAAGCTGGCGAACCGCCTCCATCTGCCGTCCGGCTTGATGTGGATTTAAATAGGCGGGCGCGGAAATCTCATGCTCGGTTTCAGGAAAGAAGCCGGCGGTCTCTTTGTCGGAGAGTGCAAGCAATTCCTCCCAGGCAAACTCTGCCTGTTCAGAATCGGGATATAAAACAAGCATAGACCGATTGGTTGCAGCAAACAATTTGTGGAGGAGGAGGGTCTCAAGCGATCCCGTCAGCCCTCGAAGAGAATAGGATTGCCCATCTATTGCTTTGTTTATAATAAACTTAAAGCTGGATTCACTAAAAATCTGTTGGGTTAATTTTTGGATATAATCCATTGTTTATATGGCGCTTATGTCGTCTGTAAATTAAGTTGGATTTGGATCAGCTGACCCGCCCGCGTATCTGGCAACCCTGGAAACGGATGGTATGGAATCTGTTCCGGATGAAGCGCCAGAAACGTATTTTTCAGGCCCTCAAGTTCCTCATTTATATCAAGCCCTTTCATAGCGATTAAGATTCCGGGGCGATTCTCGAAAAGCGGAAAGGACCATTGACATAGAGTGCTGATATCGGCAACCGCCCGGGAGAGCGCGAAATCCGTCTGATTCGAAAGGACCGTTTCCTCCATCCGTCCATGGTACAGCTCGACATTGTCCAATCCCAGACTTTGGATCACCTTCTGGAGAAACAGTATTTTTTTGCGTTTGGATTCGATCAGGGTTACCTGTAAATCCGGCCGGACAATCGCAAGCGGCACACCGGGTAAACCAGCACCCGTACCGATGTCCACAACATGAGATCCAGTTGGAAAAGCAATCACGTCGATCAAACCGATGGATTCCAGAATATGACGGCCCATCAATCTCGGGACATCTTGTTTGGAAATCAGATTGACCCGCTGATTCCATTCTTGAAGCAATTGGATATATTGATCCACCTGATTCAGAATTTTGGGAGTGTTCTCCTGCTCCAACAAATGGAGAGCGGTTTCAAGGCTTCTTTTATCGTTCGGATACATGTGAATCCGATCTGTTCATTTTAGACAAATAAACCGCGAGTGCGGACACATCGGCAGGTGACACACCGGAAATCCGGGAAGCTTGTCCAAGTGACTGTGGGCGAATGGCGCCGAGTTTCTCCCGCGCTTCTGTGGATAAAGCGGAGAGTGTGTTGTAATCCAGGGTATTCGGGATGATCTTCTCCTCGATCTTTTTAAATCGATGGACCATCTCCTGTTGACGCCGGAGATAGCCCTCATATTTTACTTCAATCTCAACCTGCTCCATGACCTCTTCGGCGATGTCTCCCATTTCTTGGATAAGTGTCGCCATTTCTGGCAGAGTTTGAAAATCCATCAGATGGAGTTGCGGCCGCTTGATAAGCCGCATGAGATCCTGCCGTTCTGAGATAGGATCGGTATCCATTTCTTTTAAAAGAGGATTGATGGTTTCTGGATCGGGTTTAATCTGTTGAATCTCTCCCATAAGTCGCTCTATCCCCTCCTCCTTCTTCTGGAGCCGGGAATAGGTTTTCTCGGAGATAATACCCAGCTCATGGCCATAGCGCATGAGCCGACGATCCGCATTGTCCTGCCTGAACAACAATCTATACTCAGCACGGGAAGTGAAGAGCCGATACGGCTCCTGTGTGCCCTTGGTCACGAGATCATCCACGAGCACACCGATGTACCCCTCCGATCGATCCACCACAAAGGGTGGTTTGTTCTGGATGCCGAGCACTGCATTAATCCCGGCAATCAAACCTTGAGCGGCCGCCTCTTCATATCCGGACGTGCCATTGATCTGTCCGGCGAAAAAGAGACCCGAAATCCTTTTGGTTTCGAGAGAGGATTTCAATTGAGTCGGTGGGAAAAAATCATATTCAATTGCATATCCTAGCCGGGTGACAGAGACATTCTCCATACCGGGGATGGTTCGAATGGCTTTAAGTTGTACGTCCTCTGGCAAGCTGGTCGCGAATCCATTCACATAATATTCGGTGGAGCGACGACCCTCTGGCTCAAGAAAAATCTGATGTCCCTCCTTTTCTGAGAAGCGCACAATTTTGTCCTCTATGGAGGGACAATAGCGGGGGCCTACACCCTTGATCTTACCCGTGTAAAGGGGTGACCGATCCAAACCGCTTTTAAGGAGTTTGTGGGTTGTGGGATTGGTGTGTGTCAGATAACAGGGGATTTGTTCGGTATTTATTTCGGAAGTCTGAAAAGAAAACGGTCTGGGCCGGTCATCTCCCGGCTGGATCGCCATTTTTGAGAAGTCAACCGTGTTCCCATCCACGCGAGGAGGAGTGCCGGTTTTCAGACGACCACTTTCAAATCCCAGCGCGACGAGAGATTCCGTCAGCCCGGTTGCGGGAAACTCTCCCGCCCGACCAGCTGGAGTCGTCTTCATCCCGATGTGGATCAATCCATTTAAAAACGTACCACAGGTCAGCACCACTGCGGAGGCGGAAATCCTTCGCCCGGTTTCTGTTTCGATTCCGCCGATCTGGTCACCATCCACCCAGACACTCACAGCCATGCCCTGCAAAAGAGTTAGATTGTCTTGGGATTCTACAACCTGCCGCATCCATACGGAATACTCAATTCGGTCCGCCTGAGCCCTTGGCGCCCAAACCGCAGGTCCCTTGGATTGATTCAACATGCGAAACTGAATGCCGGTCGAATCAATTGCCTTGGCCATCTCCCCACCAAGCGCGTCAATCTCACGAACCAGGTGCCCCTTGGCCGGACCTCCAATCGCGGGATTGCAAGACATCTGGGCAACATTTTGAATTGTCATTGTCACAAGCAATACCCGCTCTCCCATGCGAGCCGCAGCCAACGCGGCCTCACAGCCGGCATGCCCCCCACCCACCACAATCACATCAAAATCCTTTTTTACCATGACTGTCCTTGTTCGTTGCTTGAGTGTTCCACGTGGAACATCTCCTGGTTACACACACAAAAGCCCCGGAGTTTTTTACCCCGGGGTGACGTGGGAATCCAATTTAAAAAAGAAGTCCTGGAAATGCAATGGTTTATATTTGGCTTTTTGTTCCACGTGGAACATTATTTACCGATGCAAAAATCTGAAAAGATCTTATTGAGGATGTCCTCCGCTGTGGTTTCTCCGATGATCTCTCCCAGAGCATCCATTGCGCCTCGGATATCCAACGCGATAAATTCCTGGGACATCCCCTTCTCAATGGATTGGCAGGCTTCCTGGAGATGTGTCATTGTTCGCTGAATGCCATCCCGATGCCGCTCGCGAGTGAGCAGGACTTCCCCCTCGTGTGGTAGCGCTCCGGACAAGGCCATTTTCTTTAGTGTTTCAATCAGCTCGACCATTCCCTCTTCTGTGGTGACAGAGAGTCGAAGGATTTGACTCCCCGGTAAAAGCTTCTGGATGATCACTTGTTTTACTTGTATTCCAAGATCCATTTTATTTAGTACAACAATTTTTTTTACCGTCGGTTCTTCTAGGCGGTTGATCATCCGTTTTTCTTCATTGGACAAGGGTTCGCTGCCGTCCAGAACCCATAAAACCAGGTCGGCATCTTGTGCTGATTTTTCGGCACGCTGCACTCCTTCCTTTTCAATTGGATCCATGGTTTCGCGAAGTCCGGCCGTGTCCATAATAGTGAAAAGCACTCCCTCAATGTCCAACCGCTCCTCGATCACATCCCGTGTGGTGCCGGGAATGTCGGTGACAATGGCCCGTTCTTTTTCCACGAGTGCGTTAAGCAGGCTGGATTTACCTACATTTGGAGGGCCGATAATCGCCATGCGGATGCCCTCCCTGCATACCCGGCCGCGATTAAAACTGTCGAGCAGGCTCTTGAGGTCCTTCTGCGCGGAATGGAAAAGATCTCCCATTTCATCCCTGGAAGCGAATTCCACATCCTCGTCACTGAAGTCCAGTTCCAGTTCCAGCAACGCCCCCAGTCGAATCAACTCTTGCCGTATCACGCGGATGCGTTCTGAAAGGCGGCCCTCCAGTTGATACGCTGCGGCACGCCGGGCGGCTTCGGTCTCGGCTTGAATCAAATCAGCCACGGCTTCAGCCTGGGCCAGATCCATTCGTCTGTTTAAATAGGCCCGCTCTGAAAATTCTCCCGGGTTCGCAATCCGTGCACCATTCCGGACAATTAATTCAAGGATTCTTTCGGTAATAAACAATCCGCCATGACAGCTGATCTCAACCACATCCTCGCCGGGGTAGGATTTGGGACTCTGAAAATAGAGAGCGATTACCTCATCCACTGGCTCTGCCCCATCAATAATCCAACCATGAAGTGCGCATCGTGGTTTGGGTGTTCCTTTTATTGCCGGAGTAAATATCTTTCTCAGGATGGGAGCGGCATCCTCTCCGCTGATTCGAATGACAGCAATTCCTCCTTTGCCGCGGGGTGTGGATACTGCAGCAATTGTGTTGGAGAAACGCGCGAACATATATATCCTTAATTAAAAAACCCCGGACAACAGTAAGTGCTCCGGGGTTTTCATATTCAAAAATCACATATCGGGAGCGATTATTCCTGTGCTTCCGCTTTGGGTTTTTTAATAATCACTTCTTGCGCTATGGTCAGCAGGTTGAACATGAGATAATAGAGATTTAATCCGGCTGACATTCGATAAAAAATAAAGGTCATAAAGATGGGCATCATGTAAGCCATCATTTTTTGTTTTGGGTCCTGAACCGAAAGTTTTTGTTGGACGAACATAGTTGCACCCATCAGGATCGGCAGGACATGTACTGAGGTAGTGCCCATATTTATCAGCGCATCCGGAGAAGAAAGATCGCTGATCGGTCCGAATGTGGCCAAGCGGAACATGATCGTACTTCGGAATAATCGGAATAGTGCAAAGAGAACAGGCATCTGAAGGAGCATGGGCAGACATCCTCCTGCCGGATTCACTTTATGCTCCTTGTACAATTTCATGGTTTCCTGGTTTAATCGCTGAGGATCTTTCGAATGCTTTTCTTTTAATGCTGCGATTTTGGGTTGAAGGGCCTGCATCGCACGCATGGACTGATAACTCTTCCGTGTGAGCGGATAAAGGACAACTTTAATAAGGATGGAGAGCAGGATGATGGCCAGTCCGTAATTTCCAAGATGTCGTCCAAGAAAATCGAGCGCATAATAAAGCGGAGTGCTGAACACGCGAATGACCGCCCATCCGAAATCCATGGTCTTCTCAAGACCCACCTCATATGATTTCAGAACATCCAGTTCCAATGGGCCGAGGAAAAGCGTCATCTCCGCTTTGCCCTCTTTGGTGGATTGATATAGCTGACAATTGAAATCTTTCCATTTCACAGTATTGCCGTGATAGTCTACAACTTCAACCGGCTCCTGTTTTTTCTCAAGAAATGCGGCCTTGCCACTACCGTTTTTTGGAATCATCGCCATCACAAAATATTTATTCCGGAGCGCAACCCAATCCGTACTGCCCTCGCGAACACCCGTACTGCCCTTTTTTTCTTTGAGGAGTTCGCCGCCTTGAAGTGCATAGGCCTGATGGTAAGTGTCTTCATCCTTGGCCAGCTTTTCTGTGGATGCCAAACCGGTTCGCCATTCCATTCGAATATCTGCATATCCGGGTTGGTTCCAGGATTCCTGAAACTGAACTGATACGTCCAGCCCATAACGACCCGGATCCGTGGCGATTACTTTTTCAATCGTGCCGATTCCTTCTATTGTGTTGGTGAAACGGATTCTCTGATTGTCTGCTTCCTCAACTTTAAAAATGCGGCGTGACAAATCATATGTCTCTCCATCGGGGAAGACAAGTTGGACGCCGAGGTTTCCATCCTGTTCTCGCGAAGGAATTAAGTTCACGGGTTTCTTTACATCCTCACCAGTGAGTTTGTCTTTTTCTAGTTTTAGATAATCCTTCAATTGCCAGCTAAGTACTGTGCCACCGCCCGCTGAAGAAAATGCGGCTTTAAAACGATCATTTTCAATATAGAGTGTTTCTGGAGGGGCATCATATAAATCCAAAACCGCCACCTTTTTTGCGGCTGGTTTGATAATGGATTCAGGTTCAGGGGTCTTGTAACGAGATTCATTGACGGGTAGAGAATCCGGACTTTCTTGTGATATGATCTGTTCGACCTGCTGTTGCTGGGGATCCACACCCAGAATCTTCTTTTGGTATAGCGGCCAGAGCAGTAGAACCAGTCCGATCAATAAAAATGCAAATATTGTGTTCTTATTCATAAGCTTAATTCCATATTTTACAGTGGTTAAGGTACGGGGTCAAATCCACCTAGATGAAAGGGGTGGCACTTCGCGATGCGTTTGGTTCCCAATAATGAGCCGCGCATAAAACCATATTTTTCAATCGCTTGAGACGTATAGATTGAGCATGTGGGATGAAATCGACATGTCTGTGGCAGGATGGGCGAGATAATCCTTTTGTAAACTTTAAGGATCATTAGCGCGATGTTTTTTAGCAGGGACATGTGCCTCCCGCATCTCTTATAAATATTTCCATGTCATTTTCAATGTCTGCCAATCCATTCTCAACAGCGCGGTTTTTTGCCATTAAAATCATTTGCAAAGATCCAATTTCGTGTTTACGTACGCGGTAGGCTTCGCGCATCCACCTTTTAATTTTATTACGAAAAACCGCATTGCCCAGTTTTTTGGAGACAGCAAATCCAATCCGTCTTTCGGTTGAGGGCAAATAAAAAACCATCACGCACCTACCGGTCCATTTTTGACCTGTTTGAATAATCATTCTGAAATCATCCGGCTTTTTAATGATTTCTCGTTTTGGCAGATGATGGCTGTTCGAAAAGATTCGTTTTTGAAGATGGGGTTGAGTGTCGGATTGCTCGCCTGAAACAGGTTTGTCCTGAACGGCTATAATCATGACGATAGACTCCTCGTCCCCAAAAAAATTGGTTTAGAATTCGGCGCTAACCGTCAGCTTCTTACGTCCCTTTGCACGTCGTCTTTTTAAAACCAGTCGACCATTCTTGGATGACATGCGCAACCGAAAGCCGTGCTTGTTTTTCCGTTTACGGTTGCTGGGATTATAAGTTCGTTTCATTTAAATATCACCTCATGCTCACAATAATAAGATAAATCGCATTTTATTACGAATCCACAAAAATACGATTTTTTTTATAAATGTCAAGTTATTTTCGTACAGCAACGAGATTCACACATCCCAGTACACATGCCACACCATTACCAATCCACGCCCCAATCAAGGGAGAGAGAGATCCGTTGTGGCCCATGGTCTGCCCCAGCTTGATCAATCCAAAGTAAAAAAAGATGATCATCAGTGCAATACCAAACCCAATTGTCAAACTTCGCTTTCTCCGGTTGTAGGCCAGAGATACGCTGATCAGTACAATAAACAGGTTGGCAAACGGGAACGCCGCGCGCATGTAATAATCGGTCATCCATTGATTCACCTCCTGTCCGCTTTGTTGGATTCGGTTAATAAAGCGGCGAAGTTCGAAAAGGGAAAGCTCTTCCGGGGCGGAGTGTGCCAGTTGAAGATCCCTGGGCCGAAACTGAAATGAAAATTGAATGAGTGTATCAATTGAGGCGGCCTCTTCTCTGTCTTCAATAAATCGACGTTCGTATCCTGATTGGATTTCCCATTGCTCCTCTTTCCAAATCATCTCCGGGGCGTCAATGCGATGAACCAGCGCATTCTGATTGAACGTTTCAATGCGGACCATTTTAGCAATCTTCTTAGTGCTGTCATATGTCCCGATCGAAATGATTTTATCGGGCGGCTCCTGAATTTTTAGATTGCGGAAAATGTTCTTCGTTCTCTGCCGCTGTGTTTTCAAATACTCCATTTCAATGATCGCTTTTCTCCGGTTGGATTGAATCACTACCACTTCCGCCAGAAAGAATCCCGCAATACTTACAAAAAATCCCAACACCAAAAGCACAGAGACCAGTTGGTACAAACTGATGCCCAGCGCTTTCATGGCAACGAGTTCATTGTGCCGGGCCATATTGCCCACTGAAAATACTGTGGCCAGCATTGTGGCCACCGGCAAAATCAGAAAAAGGATATAGGGTATATAATATATATAGTAAAGTAGAACTTGGATCCAGGGCACTTTTCGATCAATGAATCCATCCATGTTTTCGATCAAATCCACGACGATATAGATCGCCAACACCGCCCCGAGACAGAGTAAAAAGACAGCCGCGAATTGACGCACCAGATAGTGGGTAAGGATTTTTTTCATCCGTGTTTCTTCCGAAATAAATCTGTGATTCGTTTGCTCCATTCCTCCCATGGAATGAATGTGGTTTCCTTGACGGTCCGCACAACCAGAAAAACCCCTATGCCCCCAACCAGAATGTTGGGCGCCCACATGGCAACGATCGGACCGACGAACCCACGATCACCAAGCTGTTCGCCTCCAATTAAAAACGCCCAGTAAACCAGGAAAAAAATCATGGACAATCCTCCGCCCGTGGCCAATCCGCCGTGCCGAGCCATAATACCCAAGGGGGCTCCGATCAGCACAAATACCATACAAGCCACCGGGATGGAAAACTTTTTGTGGATCTCAACAAGCGACCGGTTGATCGCACTTCTGTATCCTTTGATACTGCTTTTTTCTCCATGGATTTGATGCACCAGACTTTGCACTTCCCGACGGGATTCTTGAATTCTGCGCTTTCGAATGCGGAATGTGTTTGCCGAATTGGATGTGGTGTCGTTGATCTCAATCCAAAAAGCTTCTGGAAGTGTTTTTTGGAAATGAAGCGCCACCCGCTTTTCTATCTGTCTCTCTTTCTTTTGAATACTTCGCTGGTTCTGTGCGATATCCTCCCGCATCATGGAGACGCTTTTTTCCCGGTCACCTCGATGCTGCGAATCAGACCGCTCCAATTTTATGTTTTCCATCGGGATCGAAAACACCTGCTTCTCAAATTGACCCCTGCGGTAATTCTCCAGATCTGCATTTTCCACTTCATGAATTTCTCCATTTTCCAAAGCAAGGATCATACGCTCCTCTTCTTCTGAAAAATGAAGCGTGCCTTTTTCGGCAATAATCGTTTTGCTGAATTCTGCATCCGTGTTATCGTTCAGGATAATTCCTTCCAACTTATCCTTATCGATCTTTTGAACCAGAAGCGCATAGCCGTCAATATCATTAAAAAACACATTCGGTTCGATGGATGCAGTCGGCTGTTTTTTCATCATGTCAGAATAGAGTTGTTTGACGCGATGGTTGAACTCCGGCAGAACAATATTATTGAACCGCTCCATACCAAATGCCAGAAAGGTGGATGCAATAAAAATCGGGGCGATCAATCGATATAAATTAATCCCGCTGGCTTTCAGCGCGGTGATCTCATTGTCTTGTGACAAACGGCCAAACGCCATAAGGGATGCCACAAGCACAGCCATGGGTATGGCCAGTGCAGCCATCCACGCCATGTTTAACAGAAAAAATTCGAGGATGATATGCGCCGGAATGCCTTTCCCAAGCAAGCGGCCCAGGTCACGAAACACGAGATTTAGAATGAATACAAAGACGATGGTGGCCAGACTGAAAAAAAACGGCCCAATGTGTTCTTTGAGGATGTAGGATGTTACAAGCTTCATTTGCGGTCCAAAGATTTCTAGTGGGCTTACTCGTAACTATTTTGGATAGATCCCTGATATTTGTTCGGGAACCAAAATCGCAATCCAGACATACCATCAATAAGCGATTATAAAGACACAATATAGAGAATTCGGAAGCTCCTATCAAGTCTTTATCATCCACAAGGAATAGATCAAATAGAAATACTGAGGGAAGGGTACGAATGTTTCAACAAATATTGTCCGCTTTACCACACCCCGTTAACTCATTACAAAATCATAGGCTATGTAAATATTACTTGCACTTTTCATATAAAGTTATTAAAATTGGAACGCTTTCTGGTTCAGGACAAACTGAGGATGCTTATTGAGTAATTGATATCGGTCGTCTTTTAAACCTTACAGAATGGACTCGGTGAAACGAATCCTGAATGGAAAGCATTAAATTGAAACGATTCTCGAGATCGAATCGTGTCCGGCTCATGGCGACCTTTTCGATCTTTTTTTTCATCCTCTCACATTCTTTGTGGGCCAGTATTGGCTTGCGGTTGTCAGCATATCAAAATCCCCTCGCTGATTTTATTAAACCGGATTTCGCACCGCCCGTCTCTGTGGGTGATACGCTAAATCTGCCCATAAAGTATCCCCAATCTTTTCAACACAAGATGCAAATCGATTCAACCGGCGAATCGGCGAGCGCTTCTTTCCGTTTGAAGAATTACGATGTGCTTAATCCCAGGCAGCTGCCTTTCGATCGATATTTGGCTGTTCGCTCCCAATTGGAGCTGGAACGTCAGTGGCGCCAATATGCGGCACAAAATGCCATGGCCAAGGATCAGGGTGTGCTCGGGGGACGCGGTATAACAATTGAGACTGCGGAAATTAAAAGCAAGGCGTTCCGCCGGGTATTCGGAGGCGGCTCCATCGGCCTGAAAGTCACGGGTGAAATTACCATTGACGGCAACATGCGCAATGAGAAAAAGAGCCAGGTCAAGACCGCCCTGAATCGCGGGCCCAGTACCAACTTTCAAATGAAGCAAACCCAGCGATTCAAAGTAGAAGGCAAGATCGGTGAGAACGTCACCGTGTTTGTGGATCAGGACAGTGAGCGTCCCTTTGAATTTGAAAACGCCATCAAGTTAACTTATTCCTCTGATGAAGACGGCGTGGTACAAAGTATCGAAGCGGGTAATGTGGCCCTTTCATTGCCAGGTACACGATTTGTCACATTTAGTTCTCAGAGCTCCGGCCTGTTTGGAATCAAATCAAAATTTAAAGTCGGCAATCTCAATCTGACCACGATTGCCAGTATGGAAAAAGGAAAAAAAAACACCCTGACCATGGATGGCGGCAAGGTTGAAGAAAAAAAGAAAATTGAAGACTATCAATATAAAAAGAACACCTATTTCTTTCTCGATCTCGAGCGCCGATCCGCTTTCCAAAAGAATATGGCACCAGATCGTACATGGGGATATGATAGTACGGTTGTGATTACGGAAATCCATCTGTATAAATCAGATTATAGTTATGACAACAAACCGGGCGCCTTTAAAGCCTGGGCAGTTGTGGATCCAGAAACTAAAGATGCCAGCAATTACAGTCAGGATGAAGGTGATTATAACGGCCACTTCGTTCTGATGGATCCTTCTGAATATTATGTGAATACAGATGCTGGCTTTATTTTTCTAAATATGCCCCTCTCTGAAAACGAAGTGCTTGCCGCCGCATATCGAGATCTAAAAGGAAGAGAACTCGGAGATCTGGCCGTGGATACAACTGGTACAATTCTTCCGGAATTGAAAATGATAAAACCACAAAATCCAAGACCGGATGACAACACGTGGGATCTTGAGTGGAAAAACGTATACTCTCTGGGCGGCAGAGATATTGAAAAAGAAGGATTTGAATTAAAAATTTATTACAAGCCCCCATCCGGTGATCCGCAAGAAGCGATAAAAATTGATGGCGAAAACAAGGGGCTTCTTGAGGTATTTGATCTTGACCAGAACGACAAATATGGGGCATCGGGTGCGGACAATATCATTGATTTCAATGATTATATTCTCGATTTGCAAAAGGGACTACTTTTCTTCCCAGATCTCAAACCTTTTGATCCGGAAGGCTGGGGTTCGACCTCCTCCTCGCTCCGTGATGATTATCGGACTCCTGAAATTTATGAAGAAACTGTGGCTTCGAATATCCGACTCGCCTCGAAATTCTACATTGAAGTCAATTCTGCAAGCCGGAGTCCGAATTTAAATCTGGGTATCAATATTATTGAAAACTCCGAAGAGGTGTTGATGAACAGCTCACCTCTTAAACGCGACGTGGATTATGTAATTGATTATTTTTCCGGCAACCTTACTTTGCTAAATGAAGCTGCTTTAAGCCCCACAGCCAAAATAGAAGTTAATTATGAATCGCAGCAGATGTTCTCCATCGATAAAAAGACCCTTCTCGGCGCCCGCGCGGAATACACACTCTGGGAAACTGCGAAAGGAAAATCTTTCATCGGCGGCACCTTTCTCTATTTAAATCAGACGACGTTGGATCAGCGCGTGCGAATCGGTCAGGATTCGCCAATGCGCAACATGATTTGGGATGTCAATACCGCGATCAATTTTGAACCGGAATTTATGACCAAGGCTTTTGATAGACTGCCCTATCTAAATGCGCAGGGTACGACGACCCTTAATTTTGAAGGTGAAATCGCTCAGGTTATACCCAATCCCAACACCTTGAATAATGATGCCACGGGAGATCATGATGGTGTGGCCTATCTCGATGATTTTGAAGGAGCCAAGCGCGACATCTCCTTGGGTGTGATGTATACAGGATGGGGCCCTGCTTCGATTCCCAGCCGCAGCAGTGTTGCGGGTGCCATTGATTTCCCTGAGTCGATTGATGAGTCTCTCGAGAAAAAGGGGCATCTCTACTGGTATAATCCCTATGAACAAGTGCTCATTGCTGAGATTTGGCCGGATCGGGAAGTCACCACTGCTTATGGGGGTACGGATCGTATCAACGTACTCGGCATGGTATTCCGACCCAATCCGGATCTGGCCAATACGCGTGAGTCGTGGGGCGGTATTATGACCTCCCTTTCTTCAGGATATGCCAATCAATCAGACACCAAATTCCTCGAGATCTGGGTCAAGGGTGATCACGGGCGTTTGAACATCGATTTGGGCTGGATTTCAGAAGACGTGATTCCAAACCGTGATTTTGATTCTGAAGACAAACTGGTAGGCGGGTTTAGAAACGATCTTTTGGATGAGGGGGAAGACACGGGGATTGATGGTGTTTTCGGCAATGATCCAGCTGATTACTTTCATCCACATGAAACAGCATACATTAATGGGGATAAAGCAACGCCTTATGACTTCTGGGATTTAAATGGGGACAAAGAAAAGCAGGAAAACGAGCCCTGGAGCTATGACAATTGGGACTATGAATCGCAGAGCAACGAGTACAATTACATCAATGGATATGAGGCAAATGAAAAGGGAAGTGTGGCTATTTATCCCAACTCTGAAGATTTGAATGGCAACACAGCCACCGATTTAATCAACGATTATTTTGAATTCAGTTTTTCTTTAGATAAAAACCATCCCGACGCGAATGAATATATTGTCGGTGGTCAGAACAATACCTCTGGTTGGCGGCAGTATCGAATCCCCCTGAACGATCCTGCCAAAATTGTGGGAAATCCTGACTGGTCAGACATCCGGTTCGCCCGCATCTGGATTGATGATGTGGATATAAATGATCTGGGTGACAAAAAGCTTACCTCTCTAGAAATCGCTGAAATCAATCTTGTGGGCAATGAATGGAAATTTGCCGGCGTTGCTGATACTGATTCAACAGAATTCGATATGGGTGAGGAAGAGACGTTTTCAATTGAAGTAATAAACACCCATGAAAACTCGGATATATATACTCAACCCCAGGGAGTAGAGGGTGTAATTGATCCGGTTCAGAAAATACGATCCCGTGAACAGTCTCTCGTTTTGAAAATGAATAATTTAATGCCTGGTGAAACAGCAATTGCACAGAAAACGCTTTATTCAGACGAGACGCTTCTCAATTATAAAAACCTTAAAATGTTTGTGCATGGTGGCGACGGTCTGGATCACTCACTGAACATCAATATGGCCGATGGCGACACACTCGATTTCTTCCTCCGGCTCGGTTCGGGAAACAACAATGAGAATTATTATGAAATTCGCATGCCTGTGTATGACAACTGGGACGCGCGGAATGAAATCGAAGTGGACTTCGAGGATTTCAGCCGCCTGAAACTCGAGATGGAAGCATCTGCCAAAGATACAATTGTAGAGAAGCAGCCCAACGGCCATACTTTTAAAATTTCAAAACAGCCCTCTCTCAGCAGAATTCGCTGGATGATCGCCGGTGTTAAAAACAGATCCAGACATCCTATTTTCTCTGAAGTATGGCTGGATGAGCTTCGTATTACCAATGTACGCAAGGAAAAAGGCATGGCCATGCGTGCAAAGGGAGATATCCGTCTGGCAGACATTTTCTCAATTAATGGAGAGTATAACAGAAAAGACGCGGATTTTCATACGCTCAATGCCCGCTTCGGTCAGGGATCGAACAGCCGGGCTAAATCTTTAAACGCCAGCTTGAATATTAATAAGTTTCTCCCTGCAAACTGGGGTATCTCCATCCCGGTTAGTGTGAATTATTCTGAAAGCCAGTCCATCCCGAAATGGCTGCCGGGCAAGGATGTTTTAGTCAACCGAAACACTGTTCGCGATGATTCTCTCTGGAACGCCATTCAATCATTGAGTGAACGCAAGGGTATCAATGTTTCGTTAAGAAAGAGCAGTAAATCGCGTAATTTCTTTTTGCGATATCTGGTTGATCCGTTTCGCACCAGCATGAGCTACTCATTAAATGAAATGAGTAATTCTACTATATTATATAACGACAACACTCAACTGAATGGGTCTTTGGGGTATTCCCTGAGCTTCGGCAATCAAAATTACTTTCAACCCTTTAAGTGGCTGGGATCAAAACGGTTTGTTAAACCCCTTTCTGGCTCCAAATTTTATTATCTTCCATCCAGTGTAAGTGTGGATATGAAAGGGACTGAAACAGACAAGGATTCAGAAACACGAAGCGGAATTTTAAGCAGGGAATCTTCCGCCAATTTTACACGCACATTTTCAACCAATTATAAACCGATTCAAGCTTTGGCTCTGGATTATACAAGAACCCTGACATCGGACATGAGAAACGCCGAATGGATGGAAACTGTATCTACCCTTGAACCGGGACAGCCCAGAAACATCTCTCAGCGAACCAGTGCAAATCTCTCAATGAAATTCATCTCATGGCTCAATCCATCATTAAAAGTCAGCTCGAATTACAGATGGGATGATAATCCGGCCATGGCCCAATCTGGTACAGGAACCAATACAAGTGTGAATACGTCCCTCAATGTGACTGGTAATTTCAATCCAGATAAATTTCTTCAGCTGTTCAAAAAGAAAAGTTCTTCCAGAAGAACTACTTCCGGTCGTGCAGCACGCAGACCAAGCCCCGGAGCCGATCAGGGTGATGCTTCTCAAAAATCACCGGATGAAGAAAAGAAGTTTTCATTCCCAATCTTAAAAATATTTTCATTTGGGAGCGCACTTTTCAAAAGGATTGATCCTATTTCTATCAGTTATACACGTTCAGAGACAGATAACCATCGTGCTATTATAGGTACGCCTTCCACTGATTATCAATGGGGACTCACTCTCGACCCTGGTGTTTCGGTTCATGAAAGTGTGGGCGCAAATGCGATCAGTAAAAAATACGACGGCCGTTACTCTTTCAGATCCGGCTATAAAATAACATCTCAAATAAGTTTGAATTTTAATTATGATTTTTCCGATAACGAATCTCGTGGCACACAGGTAATGGGAACTATTACCAAATCCGCTTTATTATTAAAGAATGTACCCACTCCATTTCCAAATTGGTCTGTCACATGGAGGGGGCTTGAAAAGATCCCATTCTTATCCAAGTTTCTAAAATCAGCATCTGTGACACATAGTTTCTCGGGACGTCAAACCCAGACATGGAGTGATAAAAAATCAAATATCACACAGACACAAGTCTCGAAAGACTTCAGACCTCTTGTTGGAGCAAACCTTACATTCAAAAATCAAATGACTGCGAATGTTCAATATCAATCGACTGTTTCCATCACAGAAAAAACAACTCCACAACAAACAGATAAATCCAGACAAACATCCAGTTCATTAACAGCTGGAGCAAAATATGCAAAACGGGGCGGTATGAAATTGCCATTCTTTAAAGGGCGGTTGGATAATAATATTGATTTTGCATTGAATTTCACCATGTCTGCAAATGCAACCGAACAAAATAAGGGCGATGGTGAATTTCAAGAGATGAGCAAAACAGCAAATTGGTCCTTAAAACCACAAATCACTTATACATTTACACAGACAGTTCGCGGTGGTTCATATCTTGAGTTGGGTGAAAGAAAAGACAAGCGAACAGGAAATACTAAAATCACCGCTTTTGGTATTAATGCCACCATCTCACTCTCCGGAAGATAGAACCTTAATATTAATATATTGTTTAATAGAGATAAAAAAAGAGTATTAGTAGTAATGCTGTGGATATGTGGATAACAAAAAGCAAGCCAAGATAATACTATATTATTTATAAAAATAGAAACATTAGTTTAGTGTCAACAATGTGAAGAGAATGTGGATTACAACTAGATAGATTGTGGAAAACCAATGAAATTCAAGGAGACACAACAAAACATAGCGGGATTGTTTTCATATTTAACCAATCAATCCACATGGATTGTGGGCTTATACACACTGTATTGTGGATAAGTGAAATGGTAAGCTTTATTTATATAGACTTGACTTTTCAGTTTAATTTTATTATAATATTGCGCTTTTTGTTTAATGTTCTTTGTCAAACAATCGTGATTGAGCAGACCGGAGAAAGAAAAGGGTAAACCAAGGAGGAGCCGCTTTCTTTTTTGAAAC
The DNA here is from genome assembly GCA_013202295.1 of Candidatus Zhuqueibacterota bacterium. GTDB lineage: Bacteria > Zhuqueibacterota > QNDG01 > QNDG01 > JABMRT01 > JABMRT01. The sequence goes on along the minus strand of JABMRT010000194.1, from coordinate 8,040 downwards.
CAACAAAACAAGAAGTTCCCAAAAGAGGAAAGCGGCCTCTCTTTTTTCTCCCACAGTTTAATATAAAAACGAACATTTCCACTCATCGCAAAAACATGGCGATAGTAGCAAGATTACACAACACGTGACTCGAACGATATATTACGAAAGATAAATATAGCGATGACAATCACGGATCATCATGGAACACTCTATCTTGTCAGTACACCGATCGGCAACCTGGAAGACATCACGCTTCGTGCGATCCGCATCTTGAAAGAAAGTGATCTGATTATAGCGGAAGATACTCGCCATTCCGGCATTCTGCTTAAACATTATGAAATACAAAACCGTCTTGAGAGCTATCACGACTTTAATAAAGAAAAAAAGACTCCATTTCTCCTTCAGAAATTAATGAAGGGACAATCAATTGCTCTTGTTTCGGATGCAGGCACACCGGGAATTTCAGATCCTGCATTTTATCTTGTGCGAGCCGCTTCAGATGCCGGGATTCCAATATCGCCGATTCCCGGTCCCACGGCAGCAATTGCAGCACTTGTGGCATCCGGACTTGCCACAGACAGATTTGTGTTTGAAGGATTTCTACCTCATAAAAAAGGGAGAAAAACACGACTTGAACAACTTAAAAACGAGACGCGGACGATTGTCTTGTACGAGTCACCCCACCGCATTTTGAAAGCACTTCGAGAGCTTCATGAAGCACTGGGAGATCGGAAAGCGGCTGTTGGCCGGGAGCTGACTAAAAAATTTGAAGAGATTGTGCGTGGCACACTGTCTGAGGTGTTGAAGTATTTTTCAACACGGAACATTAAAGGTGAATTTGTCATTATAATTGACGGACAAGAAAAGAGGAAACATGGATAAAACTTTACCAAAGAAGATCATCCCGGATCGCTGGAAGGATTATTATTCCACAGCAATCAATCCAGTCATCAATTTCTTTATTCGAATCGATGCAAATCCCAATATGTTTACTAGCATAGGTTTTCTCGTGAGTATTGTGGCAGCTTATTTTGCTGCAAAAGGATCCTTTAGGATAGCATCTTTGATTTTGTTGGGTTCGGGTATTTGTGACACGATTGATGGTAAGGTGGCCCGGGCCAGCGGAAAAACATCTAAATTCGGGGCACTTTACGATTCTTCACTTGACAGATACGCAGAAGTGTTTTACTTTCTAGGGTTGGCTGTTTTTTTTGTGCATGCGGAATGGTACAGAACATCCGTGGCCATATTCTTCGGACTGGGTGGTTCGATGATGGTCAGCTATGTCAGGGCGCGCGCAGAAGGATTGGGCTTTGAATGTAATGTAGGCTTGCTCCAACGACCAGAACGAATCCTTCTCCTTGCAGTTGGAGGATTGATTCACCCGTATGCATTGGTTACGGCAATCTGGATTATCGCAATTATGGCCAATTTTACTGCGGTTCAACGAATCGTGCATATCTGGAAGCAAGACGGGAAATCCGGCGGAGCTTCAAAATAATCCCATTGGGAGTTATAATGTTGTTAGAAGTATTACGATCAAAAATTAGCCATGCCATAGTCACTCAGGCAGAACTCAATTATATGGGCAGTATTACGATTGATGAAAATTTAATGGATGCGGTCGGACTGTATGAAAATGAGAAAGTCCATGTGTTGAATTTGGCGAACGGGTCCCGCGCGGAAACCTATGTGATAAAAGGGGAACGCGGAAAAGGTGATATTGTGATGAATGGTGCAATCGCGCGTATGGCGCAGATCGGCGATCAGGTGATCATTCTGTCGTATGGGTTTATAGACGAGAAACAAGTAAAAAACAACAAACCAAAAATTATAATTGTGGATGAACACAATCGTGTTTCATCCAAACACTAACCCAAACCAAAGGAGGATGCTTTGGCAGAAAAAGGTGTAAACATTAAAGAAGCAAAAGGGAAGCTCGGTGTTTTAATTCCCGGTATGGGTGCAGTGGGCACCACATTGATTGCAGGAGTTGAGTTGGTTCGGAAAGGACATTCCCGTCCTTTTGGTTCATTGACTCAAATGGGCACAATCAGATTGGGCAAACGTACGGATGATAATGTACCAATGATCAAAGATTTTGTACCACTCACAGAGCTGGACGATATAGTCTTTGGCGGTTGGGATATTTACGAAGACAATGCGTATGTGGCCGCGAAAAAAGCCGGTGTGCTCACCAATGACGATTTGAACAAGATCAAACCCTATCTGGAATCGATCAAACCCATGAAAGCGGTTTTTGATAAAAAGTATGTCAAAAATCTGGATGGTGTGAACAAGAAATCGGCCTCGAACAAAATGGAGCTGGCCAAGATGCTCATGGATGACATGACCAAATTCAAAGAAGAGAATGGTCTGGATCGTCTGGTCATTGTCTGGTGTGGATCCACAGAGGTGTATCTCGAATACAGTCCGGTTTGGGACACCATTGAAAGCTTCGAAAAAGGACTGGAAAACAACGAAGAATCCATTTCATCCAGCATGATCTATGTGTATTCAGCCATTAAAATGGGTGTGCCTTATGCCAATGGCGCGCCGCACATGTGCCATGATATTCCGGCATTGACTGAGTTGGCCAAGCAACACAACGTTGCCATTTCCGGCAAGGATTTCAAGACCGGTCAGACGCTGATAAAAACTATCATTGCACCCGGACTCAAAAGCAGGATGCTCGGTGTCAAGGGTTGGTTCTCCACAAACATCCTCGGCAACCGGGATGGATTGGTTTTGGATGAACCACTTTCGTTCCGATCCAAAGAAGTATCGAAAGCGTCTTCGCTGGATTATATTTTCCAGCCGGAAAAACATCCAGAACTGTACGGTGACTTGTATCACAAAATACGGATCAATTATTATCCACCCATCGGGGACAATAAGGAAGCATGGGACAATATTGATATCTTCGGCTGGCTGGGATATGGCATGCAGATTAAAATAGATTTTCTCTGCCGTGATTCGATTCTGGCCGCGCCGATCGCGCTTGACCTGGCTTTGTTTATGGATCTGGCTCAGCGCGCAGGCATGAAAGGCATTCAGGAATGGCTTTCATTTTATTTTAAGGCGCCGATGGTTGCTGAAGGCCTCTACCCTGAGCATGATATTTTCATCCAGCATATGAAACTGAAAAATACGTTGCGTTATCTCAAAGGTGAAGAGATGATCACACATCTGGGCATGGAGTATTATGATTAACAGTAAAGATGGTATTGTTTTTCTGATTTAACAAAAAGCCATGCCTGCTGCCTGTCCAATTCTTATATTGGTAGGATCAGGCGTGGCTTTCTATTTGATATTTAATTTAATCCATGATGGAAACACACGTTTATTTTGGACATGATAATTAATGAATAATTCAGATTCCACAATACATTCCCATCCATACCACGGAACCTTCATAACATTTGAGGGTATTGACGGCTCGGGAAAATCCATTCAATCCAAACAGCTGGCCACCAATCTCCAGGAGAGAGGATTTAAGGTAGTGTTGGTGCGCGATCCCGGCGGGCCGTATATTTCAGAGCAAATCCGCTCCATCCTTCTTAATGTAAAAAATGATGGGATGTCTCCAACCACAGAATTGCTGCTCTATGAAGCATCACGCGCCCAGCTTGTTCATGAGCAAATCCAGCCGGCACTGGAACAGGGCGCAATTGTGGTGTGCGATCGTTTTACAGATTCCACAATTACCTATCAGGGGCATGGCAGAGGATTATCCACAGACCTGATCCGAAAAGCCAATGATATAGGCAGCCTTGGTATTTATCCTGACCGTACGTTTTTCCTTGATATAGATTGGGATGAATCCACTCGTCGTAGATCGAAAGATAATAAGGTGGCAGACCGGATGGAAAGCAATGCACATACGTTTTTTGAAAATATCCGATCTGGATATGAGATGCTTTGTGAAGAGGAACCGGACCGCATTGTGAAACTTAATGGCAAACAATCAGTAGAAACTCTGGAACAGAACATCCTTAGTGATGTATTATTAATAATTGATAACAAACAAGAAAAAGGTTGATCCCCAAAAAAAATTTTGTAAATTAACATGCTAATTCGAATCGTCCGACAAACGATAAGAGGGGATTGATCCAACCATGATTTCAGATAAAGGAATCAATGTATGAACATGCAAAAAAAGAAGTGGCTGCGATTTATTCCTGTGGCGTTTGTTCTCATGCTTTTACTGGTGGGCATGAATGCGGTTGGCGGAAACGATATTTATGCGGTAATCCAGAACTATTTACCGGATATGAGCAACATTTTCAAAGAAGTATCCAGGCGATATGTGGATGAAGTAGATCCCGAAATGCTGTTCAAAGCAGGAATTGATGGCATGCTTGGTACACTGGATCCCTATACATCCTACATTGAAAAAGAAGATAAAAAACAGCTTGAGATTATGACAGAGGGCAAATATCAAGGTGTGGGCCTTCCCATCAATATGCGAAACAAGGTGGTCACTGTGGCGGATCCCCCATTCCTGGGTACTCCGTCTGCACGAGCTGGAATTCGAGAAGGTGATCAGATCATCAAAGTGGATGGCACAGTCACAAAAGGATTGGGACTGGATGGCACCGTTCAATTGATTCGCGGACCGGCCGGATCGGAAGTGACGCTCACCATTCGCCGTGAAGGTGTGGAAGACCTGATCGATTTCAAACTGATTCGCGCAAAGATCAAGGTGGCTGACATCCGATATGTCGGAGTGATTGATGATGGCATTGGCTATATTCAGCTCATTCGTTTTTCAAAGAATGCGGGACGTGAAACCGCTGCCGCGATTGAGGATCTCCTCCAGAAAGGTGCGGATAAAGGGCTGATTCTTGATCTGCGTTACAATCCGGGTGGCTTGCTCGAAGCTGCAGTTGAAATATCAGATCTCTTTCTTCCAAAGAAGGCCATGATCGTTTCTACCCGCGGCCGGACTAAAAACTCCATTCAAGAATTTCATTCGTTCAGTCACCCCATTTATAGTGATGGGCCCATTGTTGTGCTCGTGAACGGCGCAAGCGCGTCCGCCTCTGAGATTGTAGCTGGGGCAATTCAGGATCATGACCGGGGCATTATTCTAGGAGATACGACATTTGGCAAAGGTCTCGTCCAGACGGTTGTACCCCTGTCCAAAACATCCGCGTTAAAAGTCACGACCGCGAAATACTATACACCGAGTGGCCGATGCATCCAAAAACGCAATTACTCGACTTGGCAGGATTCTGCGCTTCAGACGGACAACGGCGAATACAAGACGAAAAATGGTCGGACCGTCAGAGGCGGCGGCGGTATCATTCCTGATATCGTTTTGGAACCGCCATTGATAAGCGAGTTGACCTACGATATGGGTAGAAAATCCCTCTATTTTAATTTTGCGGTGCATTATGCCAATACACACGATAAATTGAATGGAAATTTTGAAATCACGGATGGGATCCTCGAAGAGTTCAAGGAGTATGTGAAATCAAAGGAGTATGAATATACCCATCCTATAGAAAAAGATCTTAGAGCCCTCGAAAAGGAAGCGAAAAGTAAAGGATATAGCGAAATTTTTATCCAGAAAATTGATGCACTTGAAGCGGCATTGGAGGACTCCAAGGTCGAGATGTTTGATCAGAGTGTAAAAGATATAAAACGTGTGCTACGCCAGGAACTGGCCACCAAGTTTTTAGGTACGCGTCACGCGGTTGAGATCGGTCTGAAAGAAGATCTGGTCGTTCAAGAAGCTATTACAATTATCCATGACCAGAATCATTATAAAAATGTTTTAATCGCAGAGAATGAATAATCTTGTCCAAATGGACTGATATCATAAAATAAAATGAAGGAGGCTGTTTAGATGGCTGAAAAATTTGTGTATACTTTTGGTGGTGGTAAGGCCGAAGGTAAAACGGAAATGAAAAATTTGCTGGGCGGCAAAGGCGCCAACCTCGCGGAAATGAACTTAATTGGTGTTCCGGTTCCGGCTGGATTTACAATCACGACAGAAGCATGTACGAAGTACTATGAAGTCGGCAAAGACGAAATGTTCAAAATATTAACGCCCGAAGCCGAGAATGGGATTAAACAAATTGAAGAGATGATGGGTGCGACTTTTGGCGACCGTGACAATCCTCTGCTCGTCTCAGTCCGTTCCGGCGCGCGAGTTTCTATGCCAGGCATGATGGACACGGTTCTGAACCTTGGAATGAATGATGATGCGGTTGAAGGCCTCGCGAAAAAATCCGGTAATGCACGCTTTGCCTGGGACTCCTACCGTCGTTTTGTGCAGATGTATGGTGATGTGGTTCTTGGATTAAAACCCGAATTCAAAGAAGATATCGACCCCTTTGAAGAGATTATTGAGAAGATGAAAGAAGAAAAGGGTGTTGAGAACGATACAGCTTTGTCTGTGGATGATCTAAAAAAAATGGTTGCGGACTTTAAGGCTGCCGTGAAAAAGGTCACCGGTCACGATTTTCCTGTAGACCCATGGGAACAACTCTGGGGTGCCGTTGCTGCTGTTTTTGGTTCTTGGAATAATGACCGCGCCAATGTTTACCGTAAGTTGAATGGCATTCCAAGCGAATGGGGAACAGCCGTGAACGTGCAGGCCATGGTATATGGTAACATGGGCGACAACTCCGGTACAGGCGTGGCTTTCACACGCGATGCTGGAACCGGTGAAGATATTTTTAACGGTGAGTACCTCATCAACGCGCAGGGTGAAGATGTGGTCGCCGGCGTTCGGACGCCTCAGCAGATTACACTGGAAGGTTCCAAGCGCTGGGCCGTATTGGCTGAAGTCACAGAAGAAGACAGAGCAGCCAACTATCCTTCACTTGAAGAGCAGATGCCCAAATGTTACAAAGAATTGATCGACATTGAAACCAAACTTGAAAATCACTATAAAGACATGCAGGATCTGGAATTCACGATTCAGGACGGCCGGTTGTGGCTGCTTCAGACCCGTAATGGAAAACGCACGGGCGCGGCCATGGTGAAAATTGCTACGGATATGATTGAACAGGGCATGCTGGATGAGGAAACCGCTATTCTCCGAATCGAGCCGAACAAGCTGGATGAGCTGCTCCACCCTGTGTTTGACGGGGATGCTTTGAAAGCCGCGACTGTGCTTGCCAAAGGTTTACCTGCTTCTCCAGGCGCGGCCACAGGCCGTGTGGTTTTTTTCGCGGACGAAGCAGTTGAGTGGAGGGCCAAAGGCGAAGAGGTCATCCTGGTTCGCATTGAAACATCACCAGAAGATCTCGCCGGTATGGATGCCGCTAATGGCATTCTCACTGCGCGCGGCGGTATGACCTCTCACGCAGCTGTCGTGGCTCGCGGCATGGGCAAATGCTGTGTATCCGGCGCAGGTGGCGTGAAAATCGATTACAGGGCCAGAACTTTTGTTGCGGATGGAAAAACATTCAAAGAGGGCGACTGGATTTCCCTAAACGGAAGCTCAGGTGAAGTGATTGATGGCAAGGTTGCAACCAAAGATCCTGAACTCACCGGCGAATTCGGCAAGCTCATGGATCTATGTGAAAAATACACAAAAATGAGTGTGCGCACCAATGCAGACACACCACACGATGCTCAGGTTGCTCGCGACTTTGGCGCCAAAGGGATTGGCCTGACGCGTACCGAACACATGTTCTTTGAAGGTGACCGGATCAAAGCGGTTCGCGAAATGATCCTCTCCAATGATGTAGCTGGACGTCGCAAAGCGCTTGAGAAACTGCTACCAATGCAGCGCGGCGATTTTGAAGGCATCTTCGAAGCGATGGATGGACTGCCTGTGACGATCCGCCTTTTGGATCCGCCGCTTCATGAATTTGTTCCTCACGAAGAAGAAAACCAGGCAGCCATGGCCAAAGAAATGGGCATTACTCCCAAGCAGGTGAAGGAAAAAGTGGACAGCCTTGCAGAATTCAATCCCATGCTGGGTCATCGCGGATGCCGTCTGGGCAACACCTATCCGGAGATCACGGAAATGCAGGCCCGGGCCATCATCGAAGCCGCATTGGCATGCAAGGCCAGGGGCATCGACGCCAAACCTGA
>JABMRT010000019.1 GCA_013202295.1 Candidatus Zhuqueibacterota bacterium | reverse complement strand
CCATAATATCAACAAATTATACAAATTTAAAGATCAATTGCTAACGGCTGTTGAACATTCAGTATTTTTTATCTTAAAACTATTTGATCTTCGTTATCGTTTTGTATAATCCCATTCTGCAACAGCCTGGCAAGGGGAGATGATAAGAAATCAAATTAAAACTACTGAAATTTTGTCCAGTCAGATAGTGCTGGTTCGACAGGTTTGGATCAATATTTGTATGATGGAAAACCTCCCTATGAGCCATGAGCTCACAAGGAGGTTTATCGTGGGAAGGGAACATTCCTATTTGAGCAATGTCATACGCTTATAAGCATTGAATGTGCTCGATTTCAGGTGAAGGATATAAATGCCGCTGGCCAAATCACTGGCATTGTAAGTGAGCTGATGTTGACCCGCTGTCTGCATTTGGTCAACAAGCACACCGACGCTTCGGCCAGTCATGTCAAAAACTTCCAGCAAAACGTGCCCCGCTTCTGGTAACGTGTAATAAATTTGCGTTACCGGATTGAATGGATTGGGGTAATTTTGGGATAAAGCATAATGTACCGGTACGCTATTAAGCAGTTCAGGATCGACAGCATTCGGAGCTTCTTCTCCGAATGAAAAGTCATCAATCCAAAAAGTGGCTTCATAGGTATTGGGCCATGTGACCGTTTCCAGCAGAAATCTAAAAATGTTAGCATAATCATTAGGATTTGTTTCCTGATCTGCATCATCTTCAGTCCAGTCAAATGTATACTCATTCCACTGACCATCCGCTGGAACATTAAAGATGATATCGGAATGCTGTCGTAGCGTATCCCAGGGAGTCATACTAAAGGGGATGGTTGCAGTTGCCCCGCCGTTATACAAAGCCCCTTCTTCCAATTTTATCCGTATCGAAGCAAAGCGAGATGCATCTAAATTATAACTATTGCCGAAATTATAATGCTGTCCATCCGGAAAACTTAACTGCTTCATTTCCACTTTCAATGCATTCTCTTCTTGGGTTACGTTGAAGATAGGTGTGCCGTCCTCATGGGTTCCTTTACTCGGAGCCCAGGTATCAAGATCTACAGGTTCGTTGAAGTCTTCAGTCATGCCTGCAGAGAGTGGCAATTCTGCATGCGTACCCATTTTAAAATCCTTTAGCCAAACTGTACCCTGATACACACCGCCTGCTCCATATCCAGGTTTGAAATTCAGGTAGGCTTTGGTTATTTTAGAGGAGTCCTGCTGTCCGTTGAATAACCCTCTGAAATTGAAATAAAGGGTTATAAACTCTTCAGCAACCTCAATGTTGTTAGTAATAGTTACATTGTTGCCTCCGCTGGCGGAATCAGCAACACCTATTTCGAAAGGTAGGGCTGCATTTGTTTTAATTTTCACACTGCCAAAACAATTGGTGGCCATGTTTAAAACCTGGTCCACTTCAAAATTGAAGAGCAGCGCTGAAAAACCATAGGTTTCCGAACCGGCCTCAGCGGCCATAGATTTGTCAATCAAAATTTCGAGTGTGTTGTCAGATTCTGATACGACAATTGGTGGATTGTCATCTTCAGAATGCTCGGGTTGCCAATAGGGTGACACCACGCCATCACTGAAATCGTCGGTTACTCCTCCTGCGTTAAAAACCTGTGCCTGAACGGTTAGCGCAAAACTCAGTAGCAATACCACCAGCATAACATTTCGTTTCTTCATTTCTCCTCCCTTGTATTGTGAAAGATTGGCGTCTTAAACGTTTAAGTTAATCATAAAAAAATATATTGGTCCAAACCAATATGGTTGATTCTGCTGACCTGGCAGAAGTAACTTCATGTATTAATGGTCAATCCTATGAATCAATAATAAAGATTAATTATCGAATTGTCAAGTATTTAATCCATACTAATTGTATAAAAATGTTAATTCATGTCATGAATCATAATAAATAAAAAACTTGTTTTATTAAAGAAAACCATGTTAATTGGATGTGAACATTCCTAACATTGAATCGGTTTTAATCAAGAATAGGTGAACAGCTCATGAGATTAATAAAGCTATTTCTGATTCTGTTTTGTGTTGTGATCTCAGGTTATTCTCAGGACGCACCCTATAAAGGGAAGCTTGGTATTAATATTAGCTTGCCTGAACGAGGGGGCACTTTTGTAGATCTGATGAAAGAGAGCTATCGCTGGGTGGATGCAAACTCCTGGGCATCACTTGAATCACACCAGGTTGATGCACAGGGATGGCCAACTATCGATGCTGTTTTCGTCCATGATGCTCGGCCTGTTGCAGAATGGAGCGGGGATATTGACGATCCAGAAGTCTATCGGATTGACATCAGTGGTACCTATTCCTGTTCCTTGTTTGGATCGGCTACTATATCAGTAGATGGTGGATATGTGCAAAACTCAAAGTATGATCCGTTAACCAATCGGACCTATTTTGATTTTATTATTCCCAATTCGCCTGGCCCGAATTATGGATTTTTCTCAATATCATTTACACAGACACAACGAACTTCGATGTCTCAGATCGGTTCGGGATTTTCCGATTTCAAAATGGTCAAACCCGGGTATGCCCATGACACAGATCAGCTATTCACAGATGATTTTATCAGCACTCTGACTAACGCAGATTTCTCAACCATCCGGTTTATGGATTTTAGGGGCACAAACGGCTCCGAGCCGGAATATCCGGCGGTCATTCGATGGGAAGAACGCAAGCTCACCACAGATGCCTCACAAAACCGAATTGGTCCAATTAGAAAAAACGACGGCGCCGCTTGGGAGTATGTTATTGAATTGGCCAACCAGGTCGAGATGGATGTGTGGATCAATATTCAACTTTCAGCCACTGATGAGTATGTCCGGAATCTGGCTGAAATGTTTAAATCCGATCTCGATTCTGATCTGAATGTTTATGTGGAATCGAGCAATGAGGTCTGGAATACAGCTCCCGCGTTTCAACAAAGTGTTTATAATCAGCTTCAAGCAGATGCGTTAAGTATTGGTGAGCATGAAAACCATGCACGACGAACTGTTCAACTGGCTCAACTTTTTAAAGAAGTGTTTGGTGAGGGATCCCTGAATAATCGCATTCGCGTGGTGTTGTGCAGCCATGCGCCCATGCTGAAGTGGTGGGTGGAGCCAATGCTTCAGTATGTAAACCGTGAATTCGGTCCGCCTGCAGATTATATCTACATGATCGCCAGGCAAACCTATTTCGGCGGGGGCACCGGATCTGTGGAACTTGTGTCTAAAATCCTGAGTGACTGCCGGGATGAAATTACCAATCAAATGAGTGAAACCAGCGGCAATCAGGCTGGACGGTTGCAATGGGTTGAGAAAGCGGTATCCTGGAATCTGGTGGGTGGATGCGGTTCTTATGAAGGTGGTCCTGATCATGGCGGCGGTACTACTGTGAACGTAGCCAATCAGATCCTTGCTGAGCGGGATGCTGAAATGGGTGAGATCTTTAAGTATAATCTTGATGATGCATTCTTTGCTTTAGGTGCCAATCTGGCCATGCAGTTTACATTGACCAGTGCGTACACACGTTACGGATGCTGGGGCTTGACTGATGATGTGACTGATCCTGATCGGAATTACAAATTTCAGGCGGTTCGAGACCTGATCGGTGTGCGCCAATCCGAAAATCCTATTGAAGTTGAACCTTCCGAGTTGAAATGCTATCCCAATCCGTTCCGGGACAGTTTAAACATCGAATATTCCACATCCCAAAATGATCAAATCCTGATCAAACTCTTTAATTCGTTGGGGCAGTGCGTCCAAACGTTTCATGTGCAAAGTCAGGCTGATGGCAGTAACACAAGTGTACTCAATACTGCGGGACTCAGTTCTGGTGTCTATATGTGCACTGTTGAACGTTCAGGCGTGAAGTTGAAAGCAAAAGTTGTACTGATCCGGTGAAGCAGCGGATTTAGTCTGATACTCAATTTTGAAAACATTTAATAGTCTATCATTTCGAAGAGTAATACGACGAGAATTCTTCAAACATACGGGCTCTGGGATCTCTCATCCGATGAATCGGGATTCTCCCAAAAGAACTCGGGCAGGCGAGATGACAAAAAAGTAATCGTCATGAAATACCCAAACCGATAAATGGACGATCATGTCAGAACATTCCAGCATAAAATCTCTTGATTTTATAAAAACATCTTCTAAATTGCTGACAGTTCATTATCCCAGTGTGAGACATTAGATGTTACTGACACAAGGAATTATCAGTTTCATGATTATTCTGTTCGTCCTTTATCCAGCTTATCCAATAAGGGGATAAAACATGCCTGAAATCAAAATGACTTTCGAACGAAAAAAGAAACTCAAACAGTTGCTCAAACTGATGGATAAGCAGAATGAGCGAATGATGCCGCCTGTCAAACCGTTGATTGAGTCGGTTGATATGGTGATAACCGAAGATGAGCTTGATTATCTTCTGAAAGTTGGGACAGATTTATTCACATACGAGCAGGCAGTCTCTTTCAGTAATCTGCCCGAAGAGAAATTTGATGACCTGTTTCATTCCGTTCTGGTAAAGGGATTCATCCGGAAGACTTTCAAAGGAGATAAAACATTATACATATTGAACGCGTTACTGGTCGGTTGGTTTGAAGCGCAGACGCTTTACCTCGAGGGAAAACCGGAGGAAGCGGAATTTCTGAAAAAGAGTCTGGTCGGAGAATATCTTGTTTATTTCAAGAAGTTCAACTTTTTTCCTTTACGAAACATACAAAACGCCATTTTTAAAAGATCAAGTAAACCATGTCAAAGTGTGGGCATCGTTCAATCGGATGGCAAATCAAGCAAAACAAAAACCATTGAGGTCAATCGTGCTGTGAAGCACATAGACACCAAGATCTATCCCACCAAAACAGTGAATGATCTGATAGAAGAATTCGGGGATAAGGATCTCATTGTCCGTTTGAACAAGTGTATGTGCAGACTTACACGCGAACATCAAGGTAAAACATGTCTCTTTAACATGCCAGAGACTACAAGTTGTATTACTTTTGGAGAGGACGCGAAAACCTGGGTGGAATATGGACATGGTCAACCCATCTCCAAACAGGAAGCACTTGATTTAATACATCTTGCCCGTGATAAGGGAGCCATTCACTCCGTATTTCATGAAAGAGATGACGCCACTCTTCCTCAGGTTGGTATTTGCAGCTGCTGCTGGGATTGCTGCGGCCTGTTCAGCGGATACAATAGTGGGGCCAATGCGTTGAGTTACAGCTGTTTCTTTTCAGCGAGGGTTGCTGATCCCCTAAATTGTACGGGATGCGGGATATGCGAAAAGTATTGTCCGACCACAGCGGCATCCATCCTCAACAAAAAGGTAGTGATTCGTACCGAAAAATGTATCGGCTGCGGGCAATGCGTGCATCAGTGTCCCCAAAAAAATGTGATTGAACTGATCCCAAATCAAAGAAATGTTGTACTGCCTTTACTCAAGAAATCAGAGGTGAGGATTTAAATCTCTTTTATCGTTGATATTTTTATTTCAAGCCAATTCTCGGATCCTGTTTGATTATTCGTGAATTGGACCAAAAGAATTATGGTGGTATGTTGAATCGAGTGAGCCTTTTTAAATACAATTTACCACAGATTAACACAGATGAAACACGGATTGAATGAAATTATTATATAAAAAAATAGCCTCTATGATCTGAT
>JABMRT010000018.1 GCA_013202295.1 Candidatus Zhuqueibacterota bacterium | reverse complement strand
GCGTAAAGGTACGTCTTGGCTTTGATTGTGTCATGTGAACACTCCTGGTTAAGTTCTCTAATATAAAACGCTCTTAACTGTGTGTCCACTAAAATATAGCAACTCCATCAGGTGGATTCCATGTCAAACCCAAAATAACAGCATTATCCTCCGGGAGGTTCTGAACCTCCCGAAGATTATTAGTCATTGGCAGCCTGAAACCAAGGCGGCGGAGTGATTTTATGGGTCTTGTAAAATGATTCCAGACGGGCTCGGTTCTGCCCTCCGGGATTCAATCCCAGAAATTTCATGGCATTCAATCCCAGGAAGTCATCCTGACTTTTTTCATCATAGAATCCGGTCTCGGCCATGATTTCAATATAGCGATCCATGAAGGATTCGTAGTTGTTCATCCGGCGAAGCACGTGCCAGTCACTGCCATAGAGAATATGTTGACGGATTTTATCCAGACTGCTTTCGAAATCATTCTGAATTTTTTTGTAAGCATCCACTAATTCTTTTCGTATGCCACGGGAAGTGACTTCGTGATGCGATACATCCGCATAGAGATGATCGTATTTGCAGATCATATCCACAATTTCCCGCATCCAATTGTCCTGCGCATGATAGCCATGACCCGGAACCGGGTTCCATCCGAAATGGGCCAGATTGAGATGCAGTTTGGGGTATTTATCGAGCACGTCGCGCCAGAATTTGGCAGAACCAAAGTGTTCGCTCGCCTGAGGATAGGCTTCGATGCCGTGCATCATGCAGTGAGCTGTAATGGGTACTTCTTCCTTTTCGCACCAAGCATAGAGCTTGTTGAGTACATCGTCCATACGATTTCCGTCAAAGCGGTACAGCATTTTCTCATTGCGCACGCCGATTCTCCAGCGGTAAAGCTGGGTGATCCGGTCCTTTCCCTCATCCGTATCCTTGTTGCCGGTGGGTTTGTATCCCAGTGAATTGTAAAGTTTAACGCCGATGAATCCCTTTTCATTGATCGCATCCTTGACCAACTTAAGTGAGCTGATGTCTTCTTTCTGTCCGTCGGGATTCATCAGTTTGTCCTGAAAAGTCAGTTCACGCACAGGATCAAAGGGCACGAACGGATGAAACTTACCTCGGGAAGGCAGGATGACCTTTTCATACATCAGCCTGATCTGATCATCAATTCGTGTGTCCATGGTATTGCTGAACCAATATTCATAATCGATCACGAGAGGGATATAGAGATCGACTTTGGGCCAGATTTTTTGCAGATCGGACGCATTTCTCGCAAGAGTTTTGGTCAGCGAATCCTCCCATTCGCGTATGTGCTGTTCCATAATCTTTTCAAAGACGCAGAGGAGGAATTTATAAAAAGGTCCTAATTTATCCTTCTTAATTTGGCGCGTTATCACGCGTTCGCGCATGCGATCGGCAAGATATTTAAAGATCTGAGGCCCGGGGAAGAAATTGGCAATGTATTCGGGATTTGACAAGGTACTCTTTTCACTGCGTCTTGATCTTAAATATCCTTCAATCGGGATATCCAATGCACTGAAAAGGTGGGTGTGGATGTCAATTATCGGTGCCAATTTTACCTCCTTAATCCCCAGTGTAAATAACGGGGACTTTTATTTACACGTCATTCTCCGGTGTGGACCGGATTTTGTGAAAAGAGATACCGGTCATGACGGCCGTCAGTCCGACAATAAACAGAGTAATAGCGAGTAGCTGAAAGGGTTCTGCGGTCATCTTAGTAATGGGGCGCATAAGGCTGGGCGATCGCTCGACATCCCACCAGATCCACGCAAAAAATCCTATGCCGATAAGAATGAGCACTGAACCTGTCAGGTTGCAGCGGATGCAGTGTTTTCTGAATCCTTGAGTTTGGTTGTTTTTAACTTTGGTGTGAATGCGGCGATTCACAAGAATCCAGATATTGAGACAGGCGAATATGAGGATAATAATATAGATGGCCCATACAGGATTGATTTGAACCATAGCGGACTCCTTGTTAGACAAGTGGATCGGTTTAAAGATGTCGCGCTGCAGGATGTCATGCCAAAAGATGAATCAGGACTCAATTTAACAGGTGCTGATTTTAAAGTCAAGAGAGAATCGTTCTTCGAATGGTATCTTTATATTCGGGATCAAACTCGCCGTCGGAGCAGGCGATGAGGGTCATGGATTTTTGTCCGGTGTTTTTTATTGCATGGATTGCTCCCGGCGAGATTTCTATAGTAACCGCGCCGCTTCCGGTAAATGTCTCTATCTGGATGTCCGCTTGTCCCTTTTCCTGCCAGGCAAATTGAAACTCATCCGAATGGATTATAATGAGAAGCTCTTTTCTATCTGTGTGATAATGATTGCCGCGGATGGCTCCAGGTTCGATTGTGCCCGAATGCATCTCACGGCAGGGGTCGAGAAAATCCAGGCTGGATTGGTCCACGCGATGCATCACGCCGCGCTGGTCGCCGAGATTATCAAGATGATGTATGGTGATGGATGACATGGTTTGTCCCGTTTTTAAATTAGAGGATTCCAAGTGAAAGCATCACAAAGGCCGGACCGTTGATCGATCCGTGAATGAAGATGCCGATCCAGGTGTTTTTACGTTTCTGTACGATCCATGGCTGAATAAACAGGATGGGAAGAAGCATGATCAATAAATCCGGACCAAATGCCATGTGGAAGAGGGTCCACAACACACCCTGGACGATCCAGGTTGCGCGGCCGTGAATCATCTCCTGTCTGGGCATAAGATATCCGCGCCACAGGATTTCTTCGCCGACGATATTGAAAAAGAAAAAGACAATCCAGATCAAAAGAAACCATTCCTGACCGGAATCGAAGCCGTGATACTCGGCGAGAAAGGGCGGATTTGTGGCAAGAGGCCGTCCCAATGACTTGAACAGATATGTTATTGCACCCATACCCGCGCCGACAGTGATGATGCCGATCAACACCCATAACCAGTCCCCTTTATTCAGTGGATGTAGGCGGAGTCGATTTTGAATCGAGGGCCAATTGAGAGTGAATCCGTCTCGTTTCATCAGCATCAGAGTCAGTAAAAAGAGTGCTATAAAAACCAGACCGCCCATTGCAAACCAACCGAGGATGAGGGGCAGATCGGTTACGGATTGAAACAAAGGGATTCCGATGGATGTGGCGAGGTAAAGCAGAAGTGAGAATCCTGCGAAATAGAGAAACGATTGTGAGAGTGGGATTGGTTTAATTTGGGGTGAGGGCATGATTTATCCATCAGTTCATTAATAGCTGAGAGAATAAAACTCTTCAAGTTTCGAAATATATTTTTCGAAGGAGTAATTCGCTACAACGCGCTTACGTCCGGTCTGCCCCATGCGTTCTCGCATCTCCTTGTCCCGGATGAGCATCAGCATCTTTTCAGCAAGTGGTTCATGGGTGCGGGGAGGGATGAGCAATCCGTTTTCTCCATCCGTAATTAGTTCAGGTACGGAGCCGCTATTTGATCCCACGATGGGCAATTGCATGGCCATGGCTTCCAACAGCACATTCCCCAGCGATTCATCGTAAGATGGGAAGGCCAGAATATCCATCGCCGCGTAGAGTTCGACGATCCCTTTCAGAAAACCCATCTCAATCAGCCTGTCGCCCAGTTTCAATTCCCGAATCAAGTCATGTACTTCTTGCTCATACCTTTCCTCGCCAAAGCTCACATCACCGATCATGAGGAAGCGGCAGGGGATGTCGGATTGATCCAGCACAATTCTCGTCGCGCGGAGGAATTCGCGCTGGCCCTTACCGGGCGTGAGACGGCCGACCATGCCGATGAGGATCTCGTCCGGTCCGACTCCAACCGACTTGCGGGAGGCTGCTCTGTTCGCTTTCTCCGGATCGAAATGGACCAGATCCACACCATTGATCAGGGTATGTACTTTGTCCGGCGGCACGGGGCAGGTGTCCAACACATCCCGATGAATGATGTCCGAAATTGTGATCACCAGATCCAACCGGTTGTAAATCAATCGATGCAGCGGGTCTTTCTTGTTCACGCCGCTACCCATCCGTTTGGTCAGTAGATAACGCGCCTTCGATCCAGCCAAATTCATCGCGGGAACCACGGTCCACATGTCATGGGAGAGGTGGGTGTGGATGACATCCGGATCAAGGGATTTAATGGCATGGAATGTCCGTTTCAAATCTCCGAAATAATGTTTGTCCCCTTTCAGAATCGGGAGGAGTTGCACCTTGCAGAATTCGGCATGTTGCAGGATGGATGAATCCGGGGGGCAAATCAGGGAAACGCGGTGGCCGTGCTCTGTGAGTGCATCCGCGATTTTCAGGGTCTGCATTTCGAGGCCGCCCCATGAGCGCGATCCGCAGGTCTGGATGATGGTGAGCGGTTTTGTCATTTATGAGATTCCATCCAAGAGTTTCTGATTGATTATAAGATACAATAAAGTTCAATTTTATCAAGTCTGAAAACCATCCAGTCAAAATAAACTTGACATTTGGAAAGATGAGGTGTACATTTCGCTCATTAACGAAATGAAAGAAAATGATGAATCCTTTGGTACAAATATTTAAAGCACTGTCCGATCCGAACCGTATTCGCATTATTAAGATGCTCGAAATAAAGCCACTCTGCGTATGCGAAATTACGGCCATCCTGAATCTAGCGACATCCACTGTATCCAAGCACCTGTCCATTCTGAAGGAAGCAGGATTCATTTTTGAGCAGAAAGAGGGCAAGTGGGTTAATTATCATTTGAACCGGGCGACTCAACAACAGGAAGTTCGTGAATTACTTTTACTGACATTAAAAAACGGTATTAATGATCCAATGATTCAGGCCGATCGGGAAAAAATCAAATCTGTAGATCGCGCCACAATCTGCAGTGGGTAAAAATATTTATAATTATAAATTCGTTATTTGACGAAATGTAGAGGTTTCAATGAACTGGAAAGAAGAATATAAGAAACTGCTAGTGATAGCTGCTGTTTTTCTCTTGGCCTATTTTCTCCCTGTTGAGAAATCGTCTTTTACAAATGCTATCAATGAATCCCTTGCGCTGGCAAAATGGTACGCCCGTGAACATGTACTGCTCTGCCTCATCCCCGCCTTTTTTATTGCCGGTGTCATCAGTGTGTTTGTCAGTCAGGCATCGGTCATTAAATATTTTGGCGCCAATGCTAAAAAATGGCTGGCCTACCTCGTCGCTTCTGTGTCCGGAACCATATTGGCCGTTTGCTCCTGTACGATCCTGCCCCTGTTTTCAAGTATTCACAAACGGGGTGCCGGACTCGGCCCGGCCATTGCATTTCTCTATTCCGGTCCCGCAATCAATATACTAGCCATTATCCTGACGGCTCGAATATTGGGTCCGGAGCTTGGCATAGCCCGTATCGTGGGAGCAGTGGTCTTTAGTGTCGTTATCGGCCTCATTATGCATATTATTTATCGTAAAGAAGAAAAGCAGAAAGCCGATGCGCAACTCTTGATGCCGGAATCGGAAGAGACGCGCCCTCTGTGGCAGACAGCAACTCATTTTTTTATTCTCGTTGCCATTCTAGTTTTTGCTAACTGGGGAAAACCTGCGGACAGTGCTGGTCTGTGGCATACGATCTGGTCCGCCAAGTGGGGAATAACCGCTTTCTTTGGAGGACTTTTCGGAGTTTCATTAATATTTATCTTAAAAATCCGCTGGCCGGGTGTTGTCATTGCAGGAATAGTGACCATTGCATCGGCTATTATTTTCAAAAATAATCCTCTAATCACGTTTTTTGTTGCGATTCTTGGAACTTCTGTACTCATCAGCAGAAGAGAAGGAGAACCGCAGGAATGGATGTCTTCAACATGGGATTTTGCCAAACAGATTTTGCCTTTACTTGCGGCCGGTGTTCTAGTCGCCGGATTCCTGTTGGGCTCGCCTGAGGGAGGGCAAGGCATCATTCCTTCAACCTGGATTTCAAGATTTGTTGGCGGGAATTCTATCTTTTCCAATTTTTTCGCCTCTATTGTTGGCGCCTTCATGTATTTTGCCACGCTCACTGAAGTCCCTATTCTGCAGGGTCTCATCGCCAATGGCATGGGT